>NZ_JAKVPY010000002.1:0-261343 GCF_022487945.1 Halomonas flagellata | reverse complement strand
GTGACATCCGGAAACTCAGCCTGCCAGAGGTAGTACACCTGAATCCCGAGAGGGACCCGGTGCCACAGGCAGCAGGGTTTTAAAGAGCCAGAACTATTTCATATGCCAACTATGTTGACAGGCTCCGTGGACGACTACCTAGTCACCCACAACACGAAACGGCCGCATCAGGCCGCAACATGAAGGGGGCAACGCCCTATGCCATCTTCTAGAAAGGGCTCCCCAAAGCGACGACGAAGGAACCCAGAAAAACGGCAGAAAATACTGCTTAACTATAGGGAACCCATGGGGGCATGTGACAGGTGAATACCGTCACTGTACAGACAAGCCCCGATTATTCCGAAACCTCACACGACATTTACATCTGTCTCTCATTTAACAAACAGCACCAAGACCAGCACTTACACTAGCCTTTCCTTCAAGGAGACAAAAAGAGGCCTGAATATTTCCAAAATTTCTTCCTCTTTTTTTGACTTTTCAACTATCCATTCGGCAAATTTTATTTTATAGTCCTTATGAGGCGTTCTTAGATAAGTATGATCTTCTGAAGGCGCATACTTAACAGCTGCATGTCTTGATTTATCACAATCGAGCAATTCTTTATGTGGCATGCATTCAAAATATAACGCTCCCTCATCAACTGCTTCTTTGTGTAAATCAGTTGAGAAACTATTCTCCAAAGTAAAAGGCCATGACACTTCAGGAATTTCGAGATCCTTCATAAAAAATGTGAATTCGTCACTGAATGGCAACCTACACCAACAGCTGCCATTGCCATTGTGATCAACCCAGACTCCACCACCTTTAAACCTCTTTCCGGAAAAATTGGACAAATCTCTCCCCTCTTTATCGTTATCTACCAAGACAAATATCAAAGCCTCCGAATTCAAAGATCTGAGCACAGCCCCATTCTGTGAGAGCCCTTTCATTTTTGTAGTACCACTACACGGAACTATTCTTATTTCGATACCATTACCAAACAGCTCCCACGCTCGCTCAAATATTATTTTATCCGATTCTCCCTCAACAAAAAGAATAGGCTTTGAATTTTCTTCAATCTCTTCCTTAAGCGATTGAGTGGCTTTCTCTAGCTCATTTAACTTTTTCGCCTGCACTCGCAAATAACTACTTACTGCAGGAAGTAACGGGGTTTCCTCCATTAAGTCAGCAGGCTCTTTGCCTAGTTTTATTTCTTCCGCTATACTTGTTTCTTTTTTTCTATCATCCTGAATCTTTTTAGATACAAAATAACGCTTTACAGACTCCTCTTCGAGTGAGAAAAAAGCAGGGCTATGACTTGTTAGAAAAATCTGCTTATTCCAACTTTTTGAGAAATCAAGAAAAGCTTTCGCCTCTTCACACGCACTGGCAAGTTCTAATGAATTTTCAGGCTCCTCGAATCCCCACACATGGTAGTCTCTTTTACTTTTATCCGACAAAAAACTTAATATTACAGGTATGTGCCTAGCCTGCACTCCATCTCCCTTCTGCAAAGTAAGCGAATACGGATCCTCGTGTTGATTTTTTGTTTCAAAATCGAGCGAGCGAAACAAGTCAGTGAGATCCTCAGGAGGTGCAATTACACTTTTAATATTTAAACCATGCAGTAAGCGCCGGCTAATTTCGTCTGTTTTATCTTGCAGCTCTTTAGTAAACCCACTCAGAGATTCATAAAATGTCTCATCGGCAGACAAAACATCATAGACCTGCCCCAACAAGCTCTCAAAAATACCTCTATCTTTTACTGCAGGGATGTAATGGAACTGGACCTTATTCAAAAACCTTGTCAAGAACTGCTGATTTTTCTTCTCAATAGAAGAATCAACAATATACTGATTACCTCTTGAAACGCTCCATGTTTTCTTTACCCAAAAAGTCTCACCAAGTGATTTCTCCCAGCTAGACGGAGTATCAAAAACCACCTTTATATATACAAACTTCCTAGTGTCTGCTCTTTCACTACATTCATGCATTCTACCATGGTTAAAATCCAAGAAAAAATCAAAATACCTTTCAGGATTTGTGCAATCATTAAAAAAAAGATTCAAAGCTCTCAAGAAGTTACTTTTCCCAGCATCATTTCTACCAAAAATTATTGTCATATCGGCTAGGTTTTGAAGGCTTTCCTTATAAATCGAACGGAAATAACCCACTTCTACAGTCTTGATCAATCTCATCAAATATCCTTGTTAAAATATAACCAAGATTTTCCACGAACAGCTCAGCAGAAAAATAATCAATATTAGTCTTTCACTCTCATACGCTACCGCCCGGGGATGACATCCTTTCCCTGCGACCGTCCTTGCCTGCGTTGTGCTACCTGTTCTCTCGGCGGTCGTCTCGGCAACCTTAACCTGAGTTAACTAGACCCTGTAACGGTTTGCAAAGAAAAAGGGCCTACCCTTTGGTAGACCCTTGATCCCGGTCACCCTAGCCGCGTCAGGCGTTCTGCCTAAACGTGCCTCACTCCCACTCGATCGTCGCGGGCGGCTTGCTGCTGACGTCGTAGGTGACGCGGGAGACGCCGGGCAGCTCGTTGATGATGCGGTTGGAGACCTTCTCCAGTAGCTCGTAGGGCAGGTGGGCCCAGCGGGCGGTCATGAAGTCGATGGTCTCCACGGCGCGCAGGGCGATGACCCACTCGTAGCGGCGGCCGTCGCCGACCACGCCGACGGACTTCACCGGCAGGAAGACGGCGAAGGCCTGGCTGGTCTTGTGGTACCAGTCGGCCTTGTGCAGCTCCTCGATGAAGATGGCGTCGGCCTCGCGCAGGATGTCGGCGTACTCCTTCTTCACCTCGCCGAGGATGCGCACGCCGAGGCCCGGCCCCGGGAAGGGGTGGCGGTAGACCATGTCGTAGGGCAGGCCGAGCTCGAGGCCGAGCTTGCGCACCTCGTCCTTGAACAGCTCGCGCAGCGGTTCGACCAGCTTGAGCTTCATGGTGTCGGGCAGGCCGCCGACGTTGTGGTGCGACTTGATCACGTGGGCCTTGCCGGTCTTGCTGGCGGCGGATTCGATCACGTCCGGGTAGATGGTGCCCTGGGCCAGGAAGTCGACGCCCTCGATCTTGCTGGCCTCGTCGTCGAACACCTCGATGAAGGTGTTGCCGATGATCTTGCGCTTGGCCTCGGGGTCGGCCTCGCCCTCGAGCTTGCCGAGGAACAGCGCCTCGGCGTCCACGCGGATCACCTTGACGCCCATGTGCTGGGCGAAGGTCTCCATCACCTGGTCGCCCTCGGCCTTACGCAGCAGGCCGTTGTCGACGAACACGCAGGTGAGCTGGTCGCCGATCGCCTTGTGCAGCAGCGCGGCCACCACCGAGGAGTCGACGCCGCCGGAGAGGCCGAGCAGCACGTGGCGGTCGCCGACCTGATCGCGCACCCGGGCGACCTGGTCCTCGATGATCTGGGCCGGGGTCCAGAGGCGCTCGGCGCCGCAGATCTCCAGCACGAAGTGCTCGAGGATGCGCTGGCCCTGCAGGGTGTGGGTCACCTCGGGGTGGAATTGCACGCCGTAGAAGCGCTTCTCCTCCCAGGCCATGGCGGCGATGGGGCAGCTCGGGGTCGAGGCGGTGACGGTGAAGGTATCGGGCACCCGGGCGACCTTGTCGCCGTGGCTCATCCACACGTCGAGCAGGCCGCGGCCGGTCTCGCGGTCGACGTGGTCCTTGATGTCCTTGAACAGCGCGGTCTCCTCGTCGACGCGCACCTGGGCGTAGCCGAACTCGCGCTTGTGGGAGCCTTCCACGGCGCCGCCGAGCTGCTCGGCCATGGTCTGCATGCCGTAGCAGATGCCCAGTACCGGCAGGCCCATCTCGAACACGCACTGCGGGGCGCGCGGTGAGTCGAGCTCGATGACCGACTCCGGGCCGCCGGCGAGGATGATGCCGCTGGGGTTGTACTCGCGGATCTCGGCCTCGGTGATGTCGAAGGCGCGGATCTCGGAGAAGACGCCGATCTCGCGCACGCGGCGGGCGATCAGTTGGGTGTACTGGGAGCCGAAGTCGAGGATCAGGATCTTGTGGGCGTGAATATCGGTCATCTGGCCTTTCCCGTGAGAGGTAGACGGCCCGGAAACAGGAAAGCTGGAAGCGGCGCGGCCACTTCCAGCTTCAAGCTTCCGGCTTCAAGCTTGGGTTAACCCGCGCGGTAGTTCGGGGCTTCCTTGGTGATCTGCACGTCGTGCACGTGGGACTCGGCGAAGCCGGCGCCGGTGATCTGCACGAACTCCGGCTTGGTGCGCATCTCCTGGATGTCGGTGCAGCCGGTGTAGCCCATGGAAGCGCGCAGGCCGCCCATCAGCTGGTGGACGATGGCGCTCATCACGCCCTTGTAGGGCACGCGGCCTTCGATGCCTTCCGGCACCAGCTTCTCGGCGCCTTCGCTCTTGTCCTGGAAGTAGCGGTCGGCGCTGCCCTGGCTCTGGGCCATGGCGCCCATGGAGCCCATGCCGCGGTAGGCCTTGTAGGTGCGGCCCTGGAACAGCTCGACCTCGCCCGGGGCCTCCTCGGTGCCGGCCAGCAGGCCGCCGACCATCACGCAGCTGGCCCCGGCGGCGATCGCCTTGGCCAGGTCGCCGGAGAAGCGCACGCCGCCGTCGGCGATCAGCGGGATGTCGTAGGGCGCCAGCGCCGCGGCGACGTTGGAGACCGCGGTGATCTGCGGCACACCGACGCCGGCCACCACGCGGGTGGTGCAGATAGAGCCGGGACCGATGCCGACCTTGACGCCGTCGGCGCCGGCCTCGGCCAGGGCCTTGGCCGCTTCGCCGGTGGCGATATTGCCGCCGATCACCTGGATCTGCGGGAAGTGCTCCTTCGCCCAGCGCACCCGGTCGACCACGCCCTTGGAGTGGCCATGGGCGGTATCGATGATGATCGCGTCGACGCCGGCCTCGGCCAGGGCGGCGATGCGGTCGGGCGTCTCGGGGCCGGTGCCCACGGCGGCGCCGGCCAGCAGGCGGCCGTCGGCGTCCTTGGCGGCGTAGGGGAAGGTGCGCGCCTTCTCGATGTCCTTGAAGGTGACCAGGCCGCGCAGGTGGAACTGGTCATTGACCACCAGCATCTTCTCGACGCGGTGCTCCTGCATCTTGCCCTTGATCACGTCGAGCGGGGTGCCCTCGGTCACGGTGACCAGGTGCTCGCGGGGAGTCATGATGTCGTAGACGCTGTCGCCGTGGTTGGGCTGGAAGCGCATGTCACGCTGGGTGACGATGCCGACCAGGGTCTCGCCCTCGACCACCGGGAAGCCGCTGAAGCCGTGCTCGGAGGCCATGGCCAGCAGGTCCTCGAGCTTGGCCTTGGGCCCCACGGTGACCGGGTCCTTGACGATCACGCTCTCGTGCTTCTTGACCTTGCGCACCTCCGCGGCCTGCTGGGCGATGCTCATGTTCTTGTGGATGATGCCGATGCCGCCTTCCTGGGCCATGGCGATGGCCAGGCGGGCTTCGGTCACGGTATCCATGGCGGCCGAGACGAGCGGGATGTTCAGGTAGAGGTTGCGGGTCAGGCGGGTCCGCAGGCTGACGTCCTTGGGCAGGACCTCGGAGTAGCCGGGTACGAGTAAGACGTCATCGAACGTAAGAGCTTCTTGGGCCATACGTAACATAATCGGCAACACCCATTTTGAGCAGATGGGAAGACGGGGGCGTGGAGAAGTTAATCAGCCATTATAACGGCTAGGGGACCGGGGCGGCAATGTGGTGTCGTGGCCTTCGGGATCCCCTCATCTACCCTGCAGGGCCTGCCCCCCTGCCTCGGCGGCCGCGCGCTGCGAACGTCGCGCGAATTCGCGCTGCCAGCGCGCCATGAAGGCGTCGCGGCGCTGGGGATCGACGAAGGCCAGCAGCGAGGCATTGAGCGGAATGGGGTAGAGACGGTCGCCGACCTGATCGCGCAGGCGCTGGGCGGTGTAGGGGCCGACCACGTCGGGACGCACGCTGAACAGCGGCGTCTGGCCGGCGAGCACCCGCTGGCCGTCGCGGCTGAGCAGGAAATCGAGGAAGGCCTCAGCGGCCCGCGGCTGCGGCGCGTCGCGATGGATAAAGGCCATGCGCATCATCACCAGCGAATAGTCCTGGGGCACCTGGACGACGACCTCGGGATGCTCCTGGGCCCACACCATGGCGTAGGAGCCCAGCAGGTTGTAACCCAGCCAGTAGCGCCCCGCGCTGATCCCCTCGAGCATGGCCCGGGTGTTGGCTTCCAGCACGGTCTCGGCGTCGCCCATGGCGGCGACCAGGTCCCAGAAACGGGTGGTGTAGCGGGCATCCTGCTGGAACAGGGTATACCCCACGCCGCTGCGCGAGGGGGAATAGGTCGTCACCCGGCCCCGCAGCAGCTCCAACTGCTCGGTCAACAGGGTATGCAGGTCGGCATGGGTGGCCGGCGGCATCATATGGCGCGACAGGTCGAGGCGGTAAGCCATGACGATCGGCTCGAAGGTGAAGCCGAACACCTCGTCACGCCACTTGGCCCACTCCGGCCAGCCCCGCGCTGCGGCGGAATTCAGTCGCCGCGCATAGCCTTCGTTGACGCGCGCCATCTGCCACGGCATGGCCGAGCTGATCACCACGTCCGGTGCCGGCTCGGCCTGGGCGACGCGCTCGTCGACCTCCAGGGTGGAGCGATCACGGAAGTCCAGGGCGATGTCGGGATGCGCTTGCTCGAAAGCTTCCAGCAGCGGCGCGACCACCTCGCGGTCCAGCGCCGCCTCGACCACCAGTGGCGTCGCCGCCCCGCCCGCAGCCGGTGCCAGCAGCAGGCCGACCAACAGCACGATACGGCAGTGCGCGATCATGGCGTCTCCTCCGGTGACAGGGGGAAGCGCAGGCCGACCCGGAGCCCGTGCGGCTCGCGAGCGGCCAGGCTCAGGCGGGCGCCATGGCGCCGGGCGATGGAGTCGACGATCGCCAGGCCCAGGCCGGAGCCGCGGGTGTCCTGGCGCCCGCCGCGCTCGAAGGGTTGGTGCAGGCGCTCTCGGACCTCCGGGGCCACGCCGGGCCCGTCGTCCTCGATGAACAGCTCCACCTCGCCGGCCTGGCGCACCAGGCCCAGGGTGATCATGCTGCCCGGCGGCGTGTAGCGCAGCGCATTGTCGATCAGGTTGCCGAGCAGCTCGCGCAGCGCCCAGGGCTCGCCGTGGATGAACAACGACGTGCCGGGCAGTTCGGCCAGCCCCAAGTCGTGATCCCCGGCGACATCGCGCTCGGCCCAGTCGAGCACGGTCTCGCGCAGCAGCGCCGCCAGGTCGAGGCGGCGCATCTCGCTGCCATCGGCGACATGGCGCAGGCGCGCCAGGCTCAACAGCTGGTTCGCCAGGCGGCTGGTGCGTTCGGCCCCACCGTGGACCGCCGCCAGCGCCCGGCGCCATTCGTCGGGCCGGGGGCTCTTCAGCGCCAGTTCACTGGTGCTCTGCAGCCCGGCCAGCGGCGTCTTGAGCTGATGGCTGGCATCGGCGGTGAAGCGCAACAGCGCATCGCGGCTCTCGCGCTGGCGGGCGAACAGGGTATCGAGGGTCTCGGCCAGCTCGCGCATCTCCTCCGGCACCCGGGCGTCGAACGGGCGCATGTCGTCGGCCTCGCGCTGGCGCAGCAGCTGGCGCAGCCGGCGCATGGGCGTCAGCGCCACGCGCATCGCCAGCAGCATCAACAGCCCGGCCAGCAGCACCATGACCAGGAAACGGGTCACCGCGCGCTCGAACAGCTCGCCGGCCAGCGCCTCGCGCCCGGCCAGGGTGTGACCGACCCAGATCTGCACCGGGTCCTGGGTTTCCCAGCCGGCCGAATCGAATTCCCGCCCATGCAGGCGCCAGCCGGCACCGGGGGTGTCGGCATTCGTCCACACCGGCTGCTCGGCCACCTGCTCGCGCCCGTCGGCCGGGATGGGGAAATCCAGGTTGGTCGAGACCCGCTGTCCGTCGGCATCGAGCACCGCGTAGAAGACGCGTTCCTGATGGCGGGTGGCGAGGATCTGCAACGCCGCGGCGGGAATCTCCACCACCGGCCGGCCCTCCTGCCATTGCACCGCCTCGGCGATGGTCAGCGCCGCGGCCTCGAGCTGGCTGTCGTAGGCGCGCTCGGCGGCACGCTGGGAGCTGACATAGGCCTCGATCAACAGCAGCGCCCCGAGTGCGCTCACGGTGACCAGCAACCATGCCGCCAGGCGCGATTTCAGGGTGCCGTCGACCTCGATCACCGCGGCTCTTCCTCGAGACGATAGCCCAGGCCGCGGAAGGTGCGGATGCGCAGCCCACTGCCCTGCAGGCGCTTGCGCAGCCGGCTGACGTAGACCTCGAGGGCATTGGTACCCACCTCGTCGAAGCCGAACAGCCGGCGCTCCAGGGCCTCGCGCGGGGCGATGCTGCCGGCATGCAGCAGCAGGCCCTCGACCAGCAGCAGTTCGCGGCGCGGCAGCTCCAGCGGCGCCTCGTCGAGGCTGGCGCTGCCGGTCTCGGGGTCGAAGGCCAGCGGCCCGTGGCGCAGGCGGTTGTCGCTGCGCTGCTGGCTGCGCCGCAGCAGGGCGCGCACCCGGGCCTCGAGCTCGGCGATCGAGAACGGCTTGGCCAGGTAGTCGTCAGCGCCCAGGTCGAGGCCGGAGACCCGGTCGTCGATGGCGTCCCGGGCGGTGAGGATCAGCACCGGAGTGGTGTCGCCGCGGTCGCGCAGCGACGCCAGCAGGTCGAGGCCGTTGCCGTCGGGCAGGCCAAGGTCGAGCAGCACCAGGTCGAAGCGGTCGTGGCGCAGCGCGGCCCGGCCCTCACCGTGGGTGGTAAACACCTCGACCGTATTGCCCAGAGGGGACAACGCCTGCTCCAGGGAGCGGGCGATCAGCGGATCGTCCTCGATGACAAGCAGGCGCATGCGACCAATGTCTCACAGTGTCGGGGATGAGATGACAGGTTGATGAAAGGTCGCGCGCCTAGCATCGCCCTGGTCATCACCGCGATGGCGGGCGAGACAGTTCCTCGCCTTTCGCACTCGCATCTCACAACAAGAGAACAGGAGTTCGTCATGAAGATCAATATGGCCATCCGTCACGCCTCCGGTATCGCCCTGCTGGGTGGCACCCTGCTCGCCGGCCACGCCCAGGCTGCCGGCGACACCGAGTGCATCGCCCCCGCCAAGCCCGGTGGCGGCTACGACCTGACCTGTCGTCTGGCGGCCAACGGCCTGCAGGAGACCGGGCTGATCGACAGGCCGATGGTCGTCAGCTATATGCCGGGCGGTATCGGCGCCGTGGCCTACAACCACGTCAACGGCGTGCGCACCGACGATCCCAACCTGATCGTCGCCGCCAGCACCGGCGCCGCCGTCAACCTGGCACTCGGCAAGTTCGGTCAGTACGACGGCGACGAGGTGCGCTGGCTGGGCGCCCTGGGCGTCGACTATGGGGCCATCGTCGTCAGCGCTGACGCACCCTGGCAGTCGTTGGACGAGTTGATGGCTGACCTCCAGGAAACCCCGGGCGAAATCGCCTTCGGCGCGGGCGGCACCGTAGGTAGCCAGGATTGGATGAAGGTGGCATTGACCGCCAAAACCGTGGACATCAACCCGCGCGACCTGCGCTATGTTGCCTTCGAAGGCGGCGGCGAGGCCCTGGCGGCGCTGCTCGGCGATCATATTCAGGTCTTCACCGGCGATCTCTCCGAGCTCAGATCACAGCTCGAGGGTGGAGACATCCGCGTTTTGGCAGCGCTCTCGGAGGAGCGGATGGGTGGGCCATATGCCGACATACCCACTGCAGCCGAACAAGGCTACGACGTCCAGTGGCCGATCTGGCGTGGCTATTTCATGGGGCCTGAGGTCAGTGATGAGGCCTACGCGACATGGGTCGAGCGCCTGAAGACCCTTTCGGAAGATCCTGGTTTTGCCGAAATCCGTGAGGCGCGTGGCCTTTTCCCGATGTCACGCTTTGGTGACAGCTTCGACACCTACGTGCAGGAGCAAATCACTGGCTTCAAGACACTGGCCGAAGAAGTAGGTCTGAAATGAAAATCGCTGCCGACCGACTGTTGGGGTTCGCGCTGATCGGTCTGGCGGCGTTCGTTGCCGTCCAGGCCATCAACCTGGAAGTCCCTTTCAACTATGAGCCCGTGGGACCACGGGCCTTTCCCCTTGGGCTGGCCATCCTGCTCGCTGCACTATCGCTGGCACTAGTGTTCAAACCTGGCCCCGACGGCCACTGGCCACACGGAGCGCTGGCTCTCAAGTTGTTGCTGGTACTGGGCTTGCTGCTGGTTTACACCATGTTATTCACCCGCCTGGGCTTTATACCCACGACGTTTATGGTAGTAGCAGCCTTGGCATGGTTGTTCGATGCCACTTGGGGCAAGGCGCTGATCGCCGGGGCACTGATGGCGGTAGGCAGTTTCTTTCTGTTTACCGAGGTGCTGGGCATCGCGCTTCCCACCGGGTACTGGCTAAACGCCATCATTTAAAGGAACGCCAAGATGTTTGATTTCCTGATCCAGGGCTTTGGCGTCGCGCTGAGTCCACTGAACCTGGGGCTGGCCTTCCTCGGTGCGCTGCTCGGTACGCTTTTCGGAGCGCTGCCGGGCATCGGGCCGATCAACGGTATCGCCATCCTGATGCCACTCGCCTATACCCTGGGCCTTCCGGCCGAATCAGCCCTCATCTTGCTCGCCGGTATTTACACCGGCGCGGAGTACGGCGGGCGCATGTCGAGCATCCTGCTCAACGTGCCCGGCGATGCCGGGGCGGTGATGACCACCCTCGACGGTTATCCACTGGCCAAGAAGGGCCTGGCTGGCCCGGCGCTGGGGCTGTCGGCGGTCAGTTCGTTCGTCGGCGCCACCATCGCCATCATCGGTCTGACGCTATTCGCACCGATGCTCGCTAAAGTGGCAGTAATGTTCGGCCCCGCTGAGTTCTTTGCACTGATGGTCTTCGCCTTCTCATCGATGGCGGTCATGATGGGCAAGGATCCGATCAAGACCGGTATCGGTGCGGTGCTGGGTGTACTGATCGCCATGGTAGGCGTCGACTCCGGTACAGGCGTATTGCGCTATACCTTCGGCATGGCCGAACTCTATGACGGCATCGACTTCGTGGTAATGATCATCGGGTTGTTCGCCATCAGCGAGATTCTGCTGATGTTAGAACACGCTAATCGTCCGGATAGCGAAAACGAGGAGATCCCGCCGTTGGGCCGCGTCTTCGTCACGCTAAAGGAGGTGCTCTACTGCAAGGGCGCAATGTTACGCTCAGGTCTGATCGGCTTTATCATCGGTGTGCTACCCGGTACCGGCGCCTCCGTGGCCGGCGCGGTGTCCTACACTACCGAGAAGCGCCTCTCCGACAAGGACGGCACCTTCGGCCATGGCGACATGCGTGGCCTGGCCGCCCCGGAGTCAGCCAATAATGCCGCAGCGGCGGGCTCCTTCGTCCCCATGCTGACACTGGGCATTCCTGGCTCCGGCACCACTGCCGTTCTGCTTGGCGCCCTGATGCTCTACAACATCACCCCTGGGCCAATGATGTTTACCGAGCGGCCCGAGGTCGCTGGCGGCCTGATTGCGTCCCTGTACATTGGCAACATTGTGCTGTTGGCGCTGAATCTGCCATTAGCCGGGGTCTTCGCCAAAGTGCTGACCGTACCGCGCTGGGTCCTAGTGCCAGCAATAGCCATTCTCGCCTTCGTCGGCGTCTATCAGCTGCATTCCGATCTCATGGCCATTTACCTGATGCTGATCATCGGTGTGTTCGGCTACCTGCTTCGCAAGCTGGGCTTTTCCCTGGCACCGGTGATCCTCGGCTATGTGCTCGGTGGCCTGATGGAGCAGAACCTTCGTCGTGCCTTATCGATCAGCGGGGGGGACGTCGACATCCTCTGGCAATCCGGTATCTCTCTGGGCCTGTGGATCGCCGCGGCGGCGCTGCTGGTGCTGCCCTGGCTGGTGCCGAAGCTGCTGGCCGGCAACTCACCCCGTGAGGACGTTGAGGACGGCTGAGGCAACCCACTGCCGTACACTACTTGCCCGTCGTGATATCACGACGGGCACGTCATCATGTTTCACCGGAGACGACAGTGTTGTGAAGAGCAGTATTGGAGCGCGGTTGGGGACCGCCGGAAGGTTTCTCCCCACTCTGGCCCTGGGGCTCACCGGAGGGGGCCTCGCCTACGCCCTGCACATTCCCCTGCCCTGGCTGCTCGGCGCCATGTTCGCTACCACCCTGGCGAGCCTTTCCGGCGCCCGGCTGCGCTCGCCGGGACGAGGGCGCAAGGGCGTGCTGGTGGTGATCGGGGTGATGCTGGGCGCGGCCTTCACCCCCGAGATGTCCGGCGACCTGCGCCTCTGGACCATGAGTCTGGCCGTCATGCTGCTGGCCACGGCAGTGATGATGGTCTTCTCGGTGTGGTTCTCGTGCCGGGTAGCCGGCCATTCCCTGGATACCGCCCTCTATGCCGGCGTACCCGGGGGCGTGTCGGCGGTCACCGGCATGGCGCTGGACTCGGGCGCCGATCTGCGGGTGGTGGGCATGACCCATGCCGTGCGTATCCTGGTGCTGCTGGTCGCCATTCCTCCGGTGCTGAAGGGCATCGGCCATGTCAGCCTGCAGCCCACCGGCATGGACCTGGCCCAGTGGCTGTGGCTGCCCGGCCCGGCGGACACCGCCTGGCTGGCCGGCGCCGGCGTGCTGGGCGCCTGGCTGGGGCACCGCCTGCACCTGCCCAACGCCCTGCTGTTCGGCCCGGCGCTGGTCTCGGCGGGGCTGCACCTGACGGGGCTGACCCATGCCGCCATCCCGCCGACGCTGATCGCCCTGGCCCAGGTGATCATCGGCGTCTCGGTGGGGGTGCGCTTCACGGGCACCTCGCTGGCCAAGGTGGGCCATACCCTGGTGATGGCCGGACTGCAGGCGCTGGGCCTGCTGGCCATCGCCATCCTCGCCGCCTGGGCCATCCACGCCGCGACGGGGGTGTCGCTGCCCGCGGCGCTGCTCGCCTACATGCCGGGTGGGGCGCCCGAGCTGAGCCTGGTCGCGCTGTCGCTGGGCATCGACCCGGCCTTCGTCACCTCGCACCACCTGCTGCGCATCACGGTGCTGATCCTGCTGATGCCCGTGCTGCTGAACCTCTGCCGACGCTGGAGCGCCTTGGGAAAACACTGATAAAGTTGCCTGCTACAGCCGCTCCAACCTTAGCTGTCGCGACATCCATGGATACCCACGAAATGGGCCATGGCGATGGCCAGGCGGGCTTCGGTCACGGTATCCATGGTGGCCGAGATGAGCGGGATGTTCAGGTAGAGGTTGCGGGTCAGGCGGGTCCAAAGGCTGACGTCCTTGGGCAGGACCTCGGAGTAGCCGGGTACGAGTAATACGTCATCGAACGTAGTACTTGGGCCATACGTAACATAATCCGCAACACCCAGTGCGCTGGCGGGGGGAGTGAAGTTAATCAACCTTCATAACGGCCAAGGGTGGGTCACGTCACGGGGGGAAAGGCAACGGAAGCGTAGCCCGCCTACGAGCCGGCCCATTAGAAAAGCTGGTATTACCATCAGGTTCGCCGCAGTGAACTAAAATGGATAGGCTCGACCAAGGCTTCCCTCAAGCAACGTGCCGCTCAGGAAAGGGGTGTCGACATGAACTGGGACCAGATCGAAGGCAAGTGGAAGGAGCTGAAGGGCAAGGCTCGCTCGAGCTGGGGCGAGCTCACCGATGACGAGCTGGATCAGCTCCAAGGCAAGCGCGACCAGCTGGTCGGCAAGTTGCAGCAGAAATACGGCCTGGCCCGAGAAGAGGCCGAGAAGCAGGCCGATGAATGGGCCAGGAAACTCTAACCCGAGTTGTGACTCGATCGACGAGCCACAGGAGGACTGCCATGCACAAGCACGTCCTGACCGTTGCGATTGCGGCCCTGGCTGGAAGCCTCGCCCTCGTTGCCCAGGCTGTCGAGGAGCCCGGTGCCCCCCAGGGCCTCTACGCAGCCGATGACATTCTGGGCTCCGATGTCTTTCTGGCCGACGACCCCGAGGAAGACGTCGGTAGCGTGGAGAACCTGTTGCTCGATGACGACATGCGCGTCACCGCCATCGTGGTCAAAAGTGGTACGGTCCTGGGCCTGGGCGGACGCGAGGTGGTCGTCGAAGCCGAACAGTTCCGGCTCGAAAGCGAGCTGGACGAGGCTGGCGCTACCACGCACCGCATCCTGGTGGAAGCCGCCGCCGAGGAGATGGAAGCGTTTCCGGAGTACGACCGTGACTGGTGGGAACAGGCCAGGGAACAAGCTCGCGAGACCTGGGAGAAGACCCGCGAGGGTGCCGCAAGCGCCTGGCATAGCACGCGCGAGGCCCTGACCCCCGACGAAGAGCCCACGCCCGAGCCTCCCGACGAGGCTGAAGTCCCCGAAGAAGCTGAAGTCCCCGAGGAGGCTGAAGCGCCCGAAGAGGCTGAAGCCCCCGAAGACCAAGGCTGATCTCCGCTGACGGGCCATCGCCCCACCGCCATGACATGACGCCGAGCCGGCCAGGCTCGGCGTCATGGGTGGGTAGCCGCCATGATAGAGTGGCGGCTCGCCCCCGTCAGGATGAGAGAGTGCCATGTCCCGCCCCGATGCCCCCGCCCTTTCCGTCAGCGAGGTGAACCGTCGCGCCCGGCAGACGCTGGAGCGCGACTTCGGCGAGCTGTGGGTCGAAGGCGAGCTCTCGGGGGTGTCGCGGCCGAACTCGGGGCATCTCTACTTCACCCTCAAGGACGACCGGGCCCAGCTGCGCTGCGCGCTGTTCCGCAACCGCGCGCGCTTCATCGCCGCGCCGATGCGCGACGGCGACCGAGTCAAGGTGCGCGGGCGGCTGTCGATCTTCGAGCCGCGGGGCGACTACCAGTTGATCGTCGAGGCAGTGCAGGCGGCCGGCGTCGGCGAGCTGCTGGCGGCCTTCGAGCGGTTGAAGACCCGGCTCGCCGCCGAGGGGGTGTTCGCCAACGCCCGCCCCCTGCCCTACCCGCCGCGCCACCTGCTGGTGCTCACCTCGCCCACCGGCGCGGCGATCCGCGACGTGCTGGCGGTGCTGGCGGCGCGCTGGCCGCAGGTCGCGGTGACGCTGATCCCGGTGCCGGTGCAGGGCCGCGAGGCGGCCCCGGCGCTGATCTCGGCGCTGGGCCTGCTCAACCGCCAGGCGGCGCTGGACCCGGCCCGCGACGCCATCCTGATCACCCGCGGCGGCGGCAGCCTGGAGGACCTGTGGGCCTTCAACGACGAGCACCTGGCCCGGGCGATCTTCCACTCGCGGCTGCCGGTGATGTCGGCGGTGGGCCACGAGGTGGACGTGACGCTCGCCGACTTCGCCGCCGACGTGCGCGCCCCCACCCCGTCCGCCGCGGCCGAGCAGCTGGTGCCCGACCGGCGCGAACTGGCCGCCCGCCTGGTCACCCTGGGCAACCGGTTACGGCGCGCCCAGCTCGGCCGGCTGGAGCGCGAGGCCCAGCGCCTCGACCACCTGCGCGCCCGGCTGCGCCACCCCCGCGAGGCGCTGGCGCGCCAGCGCACGACCCTGGCCCAGCTCGAGGCCCGGATGGTGCGCGCCATCCAGGGGCGGCTGGCGACCGAGCGCCGCCGCGAGGCGCACCTGGCCCAGCGGCTGGCCGCCCATCCGCCGGGGCGCCAGCTGGAAGAGGCGAGACAGCGGCTGGCCCGCGCCCGCGGCCGGCTGATCCCGGCCATGCAGCGCGAGCTCGCCCGCCGGCGCGAGCGGCTCGGCGGCCTGGCCCGCGAGCTGCAGGCGGTGAGCCCGCTGGCGGTGCTGGGGCGTGGCTATGCGATCCTGGAGGACCACCGGGGGCAGGTGATCCGTCGGGCGACGGACACCGAACCCGGCCAGGCCCTCACCGCCCGCCTGGGCGAGGGGCGCCTGACGCTGGAGGTGAAGCGGCGGCTGATGAAGTGACGCTCCCCTCGCCCACGGCCAGGAAAGGTTGCGCGAATTACCGATCGGTCATTCGAGGTAATGGTCAGCGCTCGTAGCGGCATGGAATTACCGCTCGGGAATTCACTCGATGCAGGTCGGCGGATTCGGCCCTATACTTACCGAACGGTAATTCAAGGCAGGGCATCTCATGGCCGACATCGACTCGCTCAAGCCTCGCCTGGTGGCCGAACGGATTCGCCACAGCGAGGACCTCGGCAAGCTGGTTCGCCGGGTTCGCACCGAACAGGAGCTGTTGCAGACTGACCTAGCGGGGCTTGCCGGCACCGGGAACCGCTTCATCGTCGACCTGGAGCGAGGCAAGCCCACCCTGCAGCTGCAGAAGGTCCTGGATGTGCTGGACCTGATGGGCCTCGAGGTCGTCATCCAGCGCAAGGGCACCATCAGGATCTGACCCCCAGCGCTGACAACCCACTGCCAGACTGCCCTCAACGAGCTGATTTCTCAGCAGGATTTCCGAGAATGCCTCACTCCTCGCTGTGGCGAGCGGCCGGCTTGAAGGTGCCGGGCTCGAGGTCATGGCGGGCCAGCAGCTTGTAGAAGTCGGTGCGGTTGCGCCCGGCGATGCGTGCCGCCTGGGTGACGTTGCCCTCGGTGATCTTCAGTACCTTGATCAGGTAGCTGCGCTCGAAGCCGGCGCGGGCGTCGTTGAAGGTCGGCAGGGCGTTGTCCTCGGCGGCCAGGGCCTGGGCCACCAGCGCCTCGGGGATCATCGCCGAGCTGGTCAGGGCCACGCACTGCTCGACCACGTTGACCAGCTGGCGCACGTTGCCGGGCCAGCCGCTGGAGGCAAGCAGGTTGAGCGCCTCCGGCGAGAAGCCCTTGACGAAGGGCTTGTGGCGCTCGGCGGCCTGGGTCACCAGGTGTTTGGCCAGCAGCGGCACGTCCTCGGCCCGCTCCTTGAGCGCCGGCAGCTTGAGGTTGACCACGTTGAGGCGGTAGTAGAGGTCCTCGCGGAACTCGCCCTCGTGCATGGCGCGGTCGAGGTCGCGGTGGGTGGCCGAGATGATGCGCACGTCGATGGGGGTCGAGGCGGTCGAGCCCAGCGGGCGAATCTGGCGCTCCTGCAGGGCGCGCAGCAGCTTGACCTGCAGCGTCAGCGGCATGTCGCCGATCTCGTCGAGGAACAGGGTGCCGCCATCGGCGGCCTGGAACAGGCCCTGATGCTGGCTGACCGCGCCGGTGAAGGCGCCCTTGGCGTGGCCGAAGAGCTCGCTCTCGAGCAGTTGCTCCGGCAGCGCCCCGCAGTTGATCGCCACGAACGGCTTGCCGGCCCGCGAGCTGGCCTTGTGGATGGCATTGGCCAGCAGTTCCTTGCCCGAGCCGGAGGCGCCGGTGATCAGCACGCTGACGTCGGAGGCCGCCACCATGCGCGCCTGCTCGAGGATGCGCTCCATGTCGGGGCTGCGGGTGATGATCGCCGAACGCCACGACTCGTCGCCCTCGGCGGTGGGGCCGCTGGTCTGGGCCAGCGCTTCCTCGATGGCGGCGAACAGCTCGTCGCGGTCGACCGGCTTGGTGAGGAAACTGAACACCCCCTGGCGGGTGGCGCTGACGGCGTCGGGAATCGAGCCATGGGCGGTGAGCAGGATCACCGGCAGCCCCGGGGCCTGGCGCTGGACCTCCTGGAACAGCGCCAGGCCGTCCATCTCGTCCATGCGCAGGTCGGTGAGCACCAGCTCGGGACGGTCGGTCTCCAGCACCTTGAGTGCCTGCCGGCCGCTCTCGGCGGTGGTCACCCGGTAGCCGCGGCTCTCCAGGCGCATGCCCAGCAGCTTTAGCAGACTGACGTCGTCGTCGACCAGCAGGATATGGGCACTGGGCTCGCGAGCGCCGGACATCCGCGCGCCAGGCCCTCGGCTAGCTTGCATTCGTGTAGCGTGCTTCACGTTTCATCTCCCTGTCAGTCGTTCTGCTGTCGCAGGTTGATGTTCTGTTCGATGGCGGTGAGCGCCTCCAGCTTCTCGGCCAGGGCGGCGTTCTCCGCTTCCATTGCGGCAAGCTCCTCCTGGGAACTCGCCAGGCGACCGGCCATGGCACGGCGCCCCTCCACCTCGTTGAGCCAGTAGCGCAGCAGCGGCTGCAGCGCCGCGGGCGCGGTATGCAGGTCGGCCTTGAAGAGCTCGGATGCGCGATCCCACTGGTTCTCGTTGCCCCAGGCCAGGAGCACGGCCCGGGCCAGCCTGCGCTCCTTGGCCTCGCCCGCCAGGCGAGAGAGCATGACGTCGCGCCAATTGCGCTCGCCGCGCTGGGAGGCCAGCCCGAAGGCGACCCAGTCGGGCAGCAGGCAGGCCTCGTCGTCGAAATCGGGAATCACGGCATGACAGCCCTTGGCCGCCGGCTGGGCCACCTTCGGTGCCATCGAGCGCGGCTGCTCGGGCAGCAATTCGCAACCGGCCAACCAGGTCACCGCCAGGCAGGCCAGCAGAGGGCGAAATTTCATCGTCATCGGTTCCTTGCGTGGGCGCTTGCTTCTCCGACGAGCGCCGGATGATCGGGGGCGATCTGCTCCGTCGCATGGGCACGCGGCAAGGTCAGACGGAAACAGACCGCATAGTACGGGTCGTTCACCAGTTCCAGGCTGCCCTGCTGCAGCCGGGCACAATCGGCGGCTACCGAGAGGCCGATGCCGGAGCCCTTGAGCGGCCCCTTGCGGCGGGCGCGGCCCTGATAGAAGGCCTCGAACAGCCGCGGGCGGTCCTCGTCGGCGATCGGCTCGCCGCTGTTGGCCACCTCGATCACCAGGCGGTCGTGGCCGCGGCGGGCGCGGATCTCCAGTTCGCCGGCATCCTCGCCATAGGCGATGGCGTTGGAGATCAGGTTGTCGAGGATGCGGGTGGTGGCGGTGCGGTCGGCGAGCCATTCCAGCGGACCGTCGAAGCAGTCGACCCGCATGCCCTTGTTGTCCAGTGCCAGGCGGTGCTTGGCCAGCACCTCCTTGACCACGGTGGCAACATCGAGCCGCTCGGCCTGCACCTGGCGGTTGTGCTGCAGCAGGTTGTAGTCGAGCAGCTGCTCGATCAGCCGCTGCAGCTCGCCGCCGCTGGCGTCGATCAGCTCGAGAATCTCGCGCTGGTGCGGCGACAGCTCGCCGACCACCCCGTCGGCGAGCAGCGCCGAGCCTTCGCGCACACTGGCCAGGGGGGTCTTGAGTTCGTGGGACATGTGGCGCAGGAACTGCTGTTTCTCGGCCTCGAGCTCCTCGAGGCGCGACGAGAGCCAGTCGAGTCGCTCGTCGAGCTGCACCAGCTCGGCCGGCCCCTGGATGGGCCGCACCACATGCGCCTGGCGGCCGCTGCCGATGCCCAGCACGCGCCGCTCGAGCTGGCGCACCGGGCGGATGATCAGCCAGGTGAACAGCAGCATCAGCACCAGGCTGGCCGAGACCAGCGCGGCGGTCTGCAGCCACAGCCGAGTCTGCACGGCCTCGGCACGTTCGCGAATCACCTCGATGCGGGAGTCGATCTGGCGGTTGGTGGCACGCCGCATTGCGTCGGTATGCTGGGCGAAGGGCAGGAAGTCGGTGAGCCGCTCCTCGAACTCCTCCATGGGCAGCTCGGGCAGCCGGGCGAGCTCCTCCAGTTGCTCCTGCAGCGCCGCCACGTCCGGGTCATCGGGCAGCAGCTGGCGCTGCTGGGCGAGCAGTTCGCGGTACTCCTCGATGCGCTCGGCGTAGATCTCCATCAGGCTCTCCTCTTCGACCACCGCGTACTGGCGAGCGCCGCGCTCCATCTCCAGGGCCAGGGCGCTGAGCGAGCGCGCCCGCCGGGTCTCTTCCACCGCCTGACGGGCGCTGACATCGGCCAGCCGCGACAGCTCCGACAGGGCCTGACCGGCCTGGAGCATCAGCACGGCCAGGGGGAGCATGACGACGAGAAAAGCCAGCAGAACGAGCTGCAGCAATGAGCGAGGGCGCCAACGACGCGAGACTCGGGTGGTCATGACCAGAGCTCTTTGCAGAATAATGAGAGGCATTGCCATCGTTTACGCTCAAAGAATACCAGAGTTCTGCTGGACAGCCTTCCGCTGCCTGCCATGCACCCAAAAAGGAGGGTAAAAAAAGGGCCGGCAGAGCCGGCCCAAGTACGCAGGGAACTGAAAGGGTCTGGGAAACACACCGCTCGACTGCCTGGTCAGATCGATCGGCCCGCTTTCCATGGGCCATAGGCCCCGAAGCCATGTGAAGATCGTTAGTTACCAGGGCCCATCTTCACATGCGGGTGGCGAACCACCCCTGCTTCGTTCCTGGCACCACCGCCGCGGCCTGGGCCGAAGGCGATGCTGCGCGATTCGATCCCCCCGGAAGGGGGATGAGGCATCCTTGCCTGGGCGTCCTTGCCCTTCTGGTACCCTTCCTTGCCTGGCGGCGGTACCCGTCTCATCGCAACCTAAAGTCACACATCGCTTGGAGCAGACGCTGATCGCTTCCGGGGCCGGACGCACAGGGCAGTGTTTGACCGGACTCCCTTGGCGATCGGAAAGCGGCTCGAGCCGTAATGAACCGCTTCCGTTGCTCACCCAACCTATTGCCAGTATCGTGCCATGAAATTGGCATTCCTTTTACTTTCAATGATTTATTATGAACAACAAGGTTGGCACGCCACCTCGCGTGACCGATCTCTCGCCAAAGGGCGAATTTTCGATGGCGTTTCGTCGCCGCATGGCGACACCAAATTCGCCAAACAGAAAAAAGCCACTAGAATCAGTGCATTGAAGCGTATGCCAATGGAGACACCCCTTCGGACCACGACGCCACCCGACGACAGTACTCAGCGCCCATGAATCGCGAGGGGAAGGGGGGGGCCGCTCAGGCGAGCGGCTTGACCAGGATCTTGGACTTGCGGGCGTGGTTGTAGGTGTCGCGCTTGAGCGGCGGCAGGGCCTCGATGTCGGCCATGCGGAAGCCGTGCTCGAAGAACCAGTGGGTGGTATGGGTGGTCAGCGCGAACAGCGCCGTGAGCCCCAGACGCCGCGCACGACGTTCGATCTCCGCCAGCAACAGCTCGCCCCGGGCCCCGCCGCGGTAGTCGTCATGCACCGCCACGCAGGCCAGCTCGGCCATCTCGGCGTCGCGGAAGGTGTGCAGCGCCGCACAGCCGATGACCATGCCGTCGCGCTCGATCACCAGGTAGTCGTCGATCTCGTGTTCCAGCCGCTCGCGGGAGCGCGGCACCAGCATGCCGCGTCGCTCGAGCGGCTCGAGCAGCTCGAGCAGGCCGCCGATGTCGCCGAGTTCCGCCGGGCGCAGCTGCTCGTAGCGGTGCTGGGTGATCATGGTGCCCACCCCGTCGCGGGTGAACAGCTCGCCGAGCAGGGCGTTGTGGTCGTGCCAGGAGATCAGGTGGGTGCGGGCCACGCCGTGCCGGGCGGCGGCACAGGCCGCGCCCAGGTGGCGGGCCAGCTCGCTGCCGGGGTCGGCCTGGCGCAGCAGCGGTTCGGCATCGGCCGGGGTCAGTTGGCGCTGCAGCCGGCCGCTCTGGTCGTACAGGCCGCTGGCCTCGCCGAGCAGGATCAGCTTGTCGGCGGAGAGCGCCATGGCGGCATGCTGCGCCACCTCGGAGGCGTCGAGGTCGAATACCTCGCCGGTGCTGGAGAAGCCCAGCGGCGGCAGCACCACCAGCGTCCCCTTCTCCAGCAGCCCCTCGATGGCCGCGGCCCTCACCCGGCGCACCTCGCCGCTGTGGTGGAAGTCGATGCCCTCGCGCACGCCCAGCGGCTTGGCCATCACCAGGTTGCCCGAGACCGCCGTCAGCTCGACGCCGTGCAGCGGGGTATTGGGCAGCCCCAGCGACAGCCGTGCCTCCAGCCACAGGCGCTGCTCGGCGGCGATACGCTCGACGCACGCCATGATCCCCTGGTCGGCGACCCAGCGACCCTGGTGGCACTTCGGCACGATACCGGCCGCCTCCAGGGCCTGATCGACCTGGGGGCGAATGCCGAACACCACCACCAGCCGCACGCCCAGGGTATGCAGCAGCGCCAGGTCCTGGATCAGCTGTTCGCTTCGCCCGCGTGCCATGGCCTCGCCCTCGATCAGGATCACGAAGGTTCGGCCCCGGTGGGCATTGATATAGGGCGAGGAATTGCGGAACCAGTCGACGAAGGGGAAACGAGTATCCAAGGCCGCACTCCGGCAGCAGATGAGAGAAAGGTGAAACCGCCTTCGACTATATCAGAGCCAATAAAAGGGCGGCACCACTGCCGTGGTACCGCCGTTTCGGGCTTCGGGCAGGATGTTACCCCTGCCCTGCTCGTAGCTCGTAGCTCGTAGCTCGTAGCTCGTAGCTCGTAGCTCACATTTAGCCGAAGATGCCCTTGAACATGAAGAAGAACAGAATCGCCAGGCCCGCGCCGGCCGGCAGGGTGATCAGCCACGACATGATGATGGTGCCGATCACGCGCAGGTTCAGGGCCGACATGCCGCGGGCCAGGCCCACGCCGAGCACCGCCCCCACCAGGGTGTGGGTGGTGGAGATCGGCAGGCCGGTGCCCGAGGCGAGCACCACGGTGGTGGCGGCGGCCAGGGTGGCGGCGAAGCCGCGGCTCGGGGTCAGCTCGGTGATGCCGGTACCCACGGTGGCGATCACCTTGTGGCCATAGGTGACCAGGCCGACGACGATGCCGATGCCGCCCAGCAGCAGCACCCACCAGGGCACCACGGCGGAACCGCCCACGGCGCCGCCGCGATGCACCACATCGACCACCGCCGCCAGCGGCCCCACGGCGTTGGCCACGTCGTTGGAGCCGTGGGCGAAGGCCATGGCGCAGGCGGTGAAGATCATCAGCACGCCGAACACCCGCTCGACATTGCCGTAGCCGAAGTTGTCGTCGGCGCGACGTTCGTAGACGACCCGCCGCTCCATCAGCACGCCGATGCCCATGATCACCAGGCCGATCGGAATCGACAGCAAGAAGCTCAGGCCGAAGCCCAGGTCGAGCCCCACATGCTTGAGGCCCTTGTTCAGGGTGACCATGGTGACGATGAAGCCGACCAGGAAGACGTAGAGCGGCAGATAGCGCTTGGCCGAGGCGAAGGGATCGCGGGCCTCGAAGATCAGGTGCTGAACCGACTTGAACAGCAGATAGGCGATGGTGCCTGCCAGCAGCGGCGAGACCACCCAGCTGGAGGCGATCTGGCCGACCTTGCCCCAGGCCACCGCTTCCATGCCCAGGCCCACGGCGGCGAAGCCGACGATGGCACCGACGATGGAGTGGGTGGTGGAGACCGGCCAGCCCCGGGCCGAGGCGATCAGCAGCCAGATGGCCGCCGCCAGCAGTGAGGCCAGCATGCCGTAGACCAGCAGTTGGGGGTCGTTCGCGAGCAGGGTCGGATCGATGATGCCCTTGCGGACGGTATCGGTGACCTCGCCGCCGGCCAGGTAGGCGCCGAGGAACTCGAAGATCACGGCGATGATGATCGCCTGCTTGATGGTGATGGCCCGGGACCCCACCGAGGTGCCCATGGCGTTGGCGACGTCGTTGGCGCCCACGCCCCAGGCCATGAAGAAGCCGAAGGCACAGGCCAGGATGATGAAGATTTCGCCGTGCTGCGCGATGATCGACATAGGGGAAGTCGTCCTATGTGGCTGTCAGGGAGTAGCGGATTGGCGTGATGGCGGACGCGCCGCGCACCCGGGCATGCGGTGCCGCGACGGATCGCAGCCTAGCGAGCCGTGAGGATCTGCAGGCGACTGCCGACGCGTTCGGCACGGTCGGAGAGTTCGCCGACCCAGTCGATGATCTTGTAGAGGAAGACCACGTCCACCGGCGGCAGCTGGCTCTCGAGCTCGAACAGCTGACGGCGGATGGCCACCTGCTGATTGTCGGCCTGCTGCTCGAGCACGTGCAGCTCGCGGATCAGCTTCTGCATTACGTCGGAGACGTTGCGGCCGAAACCGGACTCGAGCAGGTCCTTGAGCTCCTCCAGGGCGTGACGCGCCTGGGCCACGCAGGCCACGGAGGTCTGCATGTAGTCGCGCATCGGCTGGGCCAGGGGCTCCGGCACCTGCATGCGGCGGCCGAGCATGATGCCGGTGATGTCGCGCACCTTGTTGGCGATCTTGTCCTGGACGCTGATCAGGTCGAGGATGTCGGTGCGCGAGACCGGCAGGAACATGGTGTTGGGGAGGTTGAGACGCAGCTCGGTCTTGAGCTCGTCGGCCTCGTGTTCGAGCCGGGTGACGGTCTCGCGGTGTGCCTCGGCAACCTCCCAGTCACCGACGAGGGCGGCTTCGAAGAACGGCAGCAGTTGGTCGGCACATTCGTTGGCCTTGACGATGTGGGCCAGCAGCGGCTGGAATGGCGAGCGGCCGAACATCGCGGAGAACGGATTGGGTGTAACCATGGGTATCCATGTGCGCTGAAGAATTTGCGGCGACAGTATAGAGGCAGGCTCCGCTCCCGTCATGGAAATATCAACTTACCTTCACGAAACCGAGGTGGCGATGCCATGAGTCACGAGATCGAACTCAAGCTGGCCCTGGGGCCCCAGGGTCCCGAGGCGCTGCGTCGCCACCCGCGGCTCGCCGGCCTCGCGCCGCGGCTCGCCACCCTCGGCAACACCTACTTCGACACCCCCGAGGGGGCCCTGGCAACCGCCCGCATGGCGCTGCGCCTGCGCCGGGCCGATGGCCGGCTGCTGCAGACCCTCAAGACCCGCGGCCAGGGCGGCGGCGGGCTCTCGCGCCGCGGCGAGTGGGAGTGGGAGGTGCCGGGGCCGGGGCTCGACCTCGCCGGGCTCGCCGCCCTGCCGCCCATGGCCGGCCATGGCGACGCGCTGCTGGCCCGGCTGGTCCCGCGCTTTGCCACCGACTTCCGCCGCGAGACCTGGCGGCTCGAACTCGGCGAGGCTCGCATCGAGCTGGCGCTCGACCTGGGCGAGATCCGTGCCGCCGACCGCACGGTGGCGATCCGCGAGCTGGAGCTCGAACTCGAGGCCGGCGAACCGGAGGCCCTGTGGGACCTGGCCGAGGCGCTGGCCGAATCGGTTCCCCTGCGCCCGGCGGATACCAGCAAGGCCGCCCGGGGCGGCGCCCTGCTGGACGGCACCTGGACCCTGCCCGAAGGCGGCAGCGCCGACGCCTGGCTGCACCGTGCCGTGGTGGCACTGGATGCCCTGGCCGATACCGGCGAGCCCCGGTGGCGTGAGCTGGCCCGCGATGCCCTCCTGCACCTGGTCGACCCGGCGGGCAGCCCGCATGCCGCGGCCCGCGAACTGGCCCAGGGGCTCGACGATCCCGCCTGGCCGACGCCGGCCTTCGGCCTCGCCGCCCTGCGCCTCGCCCGCCGGCTGCCCGGGGACGGGCAGCTCAGCTGACGGGCAGGCAGGCTCCAGGGTGGTTGCACGACGCGGGCGGTTCGTGTGATGAGGGAGGTTCGTCAATGAGCAGGTCGGCAGCCGGGAGAGCACCATGACCCTAGACTTCAAACCCGGTGGCGCAGGGCTGCGTACCCGCGTCTTCCAGGTCATCTTCGAGTCCGACACGCCGCTGGCCAAGGGCTTCGACATCGCGCTGATCGGCGTGATCCTGGCCAGCGTGCTGGTGGTGATGCTCGACAGCATCCAGAGTCTGCGCGCCGACTACGGCACCCTCTTCTACTGGGTGGAGTGGGGCTTCACCCTTGCTTTCACCATCGAGCTGGCGGTGCGCCTCTACTGCCTCGACAAGCCCCTGCGCTACCTGCGCAGCTTCTACGGCATCGTCGATGTCATCGCCATCCTGCCCACCTGGCTGGTGCTGATCGTTCCCGGCGCCCAGTCGCTGGTGGTGGTGCGCCTGCTGCGGGTGCTGCGTATCTTCCGCGTGCTGCGGCTGATGCAGTTCGTCGGCGAGGCGCGCCTGTTGCTGGAGGCCCTGAGACGCAGCATCCGCCAGATCTTCCTGTTCTTCTTCGGCATTTTCATGCTGGTGACCATCTTCGCCTCGCTGATGTATCTGATCGAGTCCGCCGAGGCCGGCTTCACCAGCATTCCCCAGTCGATCTACTGGGCCATCGTCAGCCTGACCACGGTGGGCTATGGCGACATCGTGCCGGTCACCCCCATCGGCCAGGCGATCACGGTGCTGCTGATGCTGACCGGCTACTCGATCATCGCCGTGCCGACCGGGGTCTTCTCCGCCCAGGTGATCCGTGCCATCCGCGAGGACCGCTACTCCGACGAGGCCTGCCCCGGCTGCGGCCACGACCGCCACGAGAAACGTGCCAAGTACTGCCTGAAGTGCGGCACCTGGCTCGACGAGGAGACGCCGGACCCGCGCCTGACGGAGGCCGAGACGTAAAGGAGACAAGGAGGACGAGCCGCCGGAGCATTCAGCCGACGGCTCGCCCGGATCACTCGCGGAAGGGTTCGACGTCGCCGCGCCCCTCGCGGACGATCTTCGGCGGCAGGTCGCGCAGGTCGATGACGCTGGTGGGCTCCAGGTGGCAGGCGCCGCCGTCGATGATCAGGTCGAGGTGGGCACCGAAGCGGTCGCGGATCGCTTCCGGGTCGGTCATCGGCAGCGCCTCGCCCTCCGGAATCAGGGTCACGCTCATCAGCGGCTCCCCCAGGGCACCGAGCAGCGCCAGAGTGATGTGGTGATCCGGCACCCGCACGCCGATGGAGCGCCGCTTGGGGTGCAGCAGCAGCCGCGGCACCTCGGTGGTGGCGTTGAGGATGAAGGTATAGGGCCCCGGGGTATGGGCCTTGAGCAGCCGGAAGACGGCGTTGTCCACCTTGGCGTAGGTGCCGATCTCGGAGAGGTCCGAGCAGATCAGGGTGAAGTTGTGCTTGTCATCCAGCGAGCGCAGCCACTTGATCTTCTCGATGGCCTTCTTGTCGCCCAGGTGACAGCCCAGGGCGTAGCCCGAATCGGTGGGATAGGCCACGACGCCACCATGACGAATGATCTGGATCGCCTGGTCGATCAGCCGCTTCTGTGGATTCTCTGGATGGATCTGGAAGAACTGGCTCATGCGAGCTCCCTGTTCGATGGCCGATGAAAGTCTGTCACTACTATAACCCGGCCAGCCACTCACACCGCCACCACCTCGACGAGGCCGGCCAGGTGCGGGTGCACCCAGACCGGCGGGGTGGCGGTACGCGGCACCGGACTCATGCTGCCCGGGGCCAGGTGGCCGCCGGGAAAGTGGAAGTCACTGCCCACCGAGGCGTAGAGGTCGCGCTCCTGCAGCTGGCGCGCCAGGTCCCGGGTCGCATCCGGGTTCTGGAAACCGCTGACCAGCTCGGCGGCCTGGCCGCCGGCGGCGCGGAAGGCATCCAGCAGCAGGCCCCGCTTGCGCCGGGTCAGGCCGTGGCGCAGCGGATGCGCCAGCACCGCCACGCCGCCGGCATCGAGGATCCAGCCCACGGCCTCGGCGAGCTCCGGCCAGTGCGCCTTGACGTCGCCGGCCTTGCCGTTGCCGAGATGCTTCCGGAAGGCGGTGGCCACGTCGGGCACCAGCCCCGCCGCCACCAGGGCCCGGGCGAAGTCGGGCCGACCCAGCGGGCGCGGCGAGCCGGCCTGTTCCCGGGCCCGCGACAAGGCATTCTCCAGCCCCAGCGTCTCCATGCGCTGGGCGATCAGCTCGGCCCGCGCCTCGCGCGCCACGGCCTGGGCCTCGAGCCCTTCGACCAGGGAACCCTTGGCGCCCTTGGGCAGCAGGCCCACCACATGGATATTGATGCCGGCCCAGCGGGTGGAAAGCTCGGTCCCGGGCAGCAGACGGATCCCCTCGCGCTCGGCGGCGACGCGGGCCTCCTCGATGCCGGCCATGGTGTCGTGGTCAGTCAGCGCCATATGGGTCAGGCCCCGGGCCTTGCACAGCGCCACCACGTCGGCCGGCGGCAGGGCGCCGTCCGAAGCGGTGGAATGCATGTGCAGGTCGATGGAAAGCGGAGAGCTCTCGCCCTCGAAACGGGCGGGAAGTGCGTTCATTGGCATGACGCCGGCAGGTGACTTTGTCAGAATATCCGTTCATGGTGCTCGCCCGGCCGACCTCGGTCAATGCCGGGCCCCGCCGGACTCTCGCGGCCCGTGCCGCTCAACCCGAGGAAGCGACTGCGATGCTCTATGCGATCATCAGTGAAGATGTGAAGAACAGCCTGGAGCGGCGCCTCGCCGCTCGCCCCGATCACCTGGCGCGACTCGAGGAGCTGCGCGACGAGGGCCGCCTGGTGCTGGCCGGCCCGCATCCGGCCATCGACAGCGAGGACCCGGGCGAGGCCGGCTTCTCCGGCAGCCTGGTGGTGGCCGAGTTCGACAGCCTCCAGGAGGCCCAGGCCTGGGCCGATGCCGACCCCTACATGATCGCCGGGGCCTATGCCAAGGTGGAGGTGAAACCCTTCCGCAAGGTCCTGCCCTAGGGAAACACTGATTCATTACTGCGCTCGATATCTTGGCCGCCGGCGGTACTCAAGATCCTCATTGACTACCGTGTCAACTCCAGTCTCTCCGTTCCGGCGGCGACCAACCTATCATCGCTCGTGACATGAATCAGCGCTCCCCTACCTGAGGTAAGAACTTATCAACAACGGGTTTCCCACAGCATCTGTGGATAACACTGTTGAAACGCCGCGGACGCCTTGCGACAGCCCTGTCACGCCGGCGCTGCGGCGGCAACGATCAAATTCTGACCAGCACCTGCCCATCGGAGCTCCGCCTTGACCGCCGCCCCTGATGGCCTGCCCCCGCTGGCGGGCCTGGAGATCGCTCGCCTCGACTGGCGCCAGGACGAGACGGGCGAGTCCGCGCCGCACTCGACCGCCTTCGACGACGTCTACTTCTCCCGCCATGACGGCCGGGCCGAGACCGAGCACGTCTTCATCGCCGGCAACGACCTGCCGCGACGGTTCGCCGAGTGGCGCCCGGGGCGTCCCTTCGTGATCGGCGAGACCGGCTTCGGCACCGGGCTCAACATGCTCTGTGCCTGGGCCTGCTTCGATGCCCATGCCCCTCGGGGCGCGCGGCTGCACCTGGTCTCCACCGAGAAGTTTCCGCTCGCCAGGGAGGATCTCGCCCGGGCCCTGGCCGCCTGGCCGGACCTGGCCGAGCGCGCCGCGCGGCTGATCGCACAATGGCCCGAGCCGGTGGCCGGGGTGCACCGGCTGTGGCTCGACGCGCGGGTGACCCTCGACCTGCACTTCGGCGACACCACCGAGCGGCTGGCGCTGCTCGACGGCCGGGTCGACGCCTGGTTCCTCGACGGCTTCGCCCCGGCGAAGAACCCCGGGATGTGGCGGCCCGAGCTGTTCGTCGCCATGGCGGCGCGCTCGCGGCCCGGGGCGACCCTGGCCACCTTCACCTGTGCCGGCGTGGTCAAGCGCGGCCTGGCGGCCGCCGGCTTCGCCTGGCGCAAGGTGCCGGGCTTCGGGCGCAAGCGCGAGATGCTCGCCGGCGAGATTCCCGCCCCTCCGGTGGACGAACGCCGGCAGCGCACCCCCTGGTTCGCGCCGCCGACCCCCGAACCGGCGCGGCATGTCGCCATCGTCGGCGCCGGTATCGCCGGCGCCAGCGTGGCGCATGCCCTGGCGCGACGCGGGGTCGCGGTGACCCTGCTCGACCGGGAAGGCCCCGGGGCCGGCGGCTCCGGCAACCGCCAGGGGGCGCTCTACGTCAAGCTGGCGGTGGAAACCAACCCGCAGAGCCGGGTCTATCTCGCCGGGCTGCTGCACAGCCGGCGCTGGCTGGCGGCCCTGGACCCGGACCATGCGCTCTGGCAGCCCAGTGGCGTGCTGCAGCTGGCGACCAGCGACAGGGAGCGGGACCGCCAGCAGCGCTTCCTGGCCCACCACGCCCTGCCGGCGAGTGTGGTGGAAGGCCTCGATGCCGAGGCCGCCGCCGAGCGCGCCGGCGTCCGGGTAGTCGCCCCCGCCCTCGACTACCCGCTGGCGGGCTGGGTGCGGCCGGCGGCGCTCTGCGCGCACCTGGCCGACACGCCGGGGGTGACCTTCCGCCGGGGCGAGGTCAGCGACTTGGCGCGGACGGAGCGCGGCTGGCGGCTGGGCCTGGCGACCGGCGACACCCTGGCCGCCGACCAGGTGGTGATCGCCACCGCCGAGCTCGCCAACCGCTTTGCCCAGACCTCGCCGCTGCCGCTGCAGCCGGTACGCGGCCAGGTATCGCAGCTCGTGCTGCCGGCGGGGGTGCCCGCGCTCGAACGGGTGGTCTGTGCCGGTGGCTATGTGTCGCCGGCGCTCGACGGCGTGCTCACCTTCGGCGCCACCTTCGCGCCCAACGACTCGGCGACCGAGCTGCGCGAGGCCGACCATGCCGCCAACCTGGCGGAGCTCGAACGCACCCTGCCCGCCTTCGTGGCCGCCCTGCGCGATGCCGGCGCCGACCTCTCCCCGGCCCAGCTGACGGGCCGGGCGGCGCTCCGCGCCGCCAGCCCCGACAAGTCGCCCTACGCCGGCCCGGTGCCCGACGCCGGGGCCTGGCAGGCCGACTACGCCGCGCTGGCCAAGGACGCCACCCGCGTGCCCGACACGCCGGGCCGTCACCATGACGGGCTGTGGCTCAGCGCCGCCCACGGCTCACGGGGGCTCGCCAGCGCCCCGCTCTGCGCCGAGCTGATCGCCTCACGGCTCTGCGACGAGCCGCTGCCCCTGGAGTGGCCGCTGGTGGATCACCTGCACCCGGGGCGGCGCATTATCCGGGACCTGGTGAGGGGGAAGTAGGCAAGGGGCTGCACGTTTGCCGGATAAAGACACCGAGGCCTGCCCCTATGGGGTCAGACCCTGACGAATCCCCGCATTTTTCTCGACGTTGATGGCCTGTTCGCCGAAGAAGGCGCCGAGGCCGCCCCTATGGGGTCAGACCCCAGCCAAATCGCGAAGCCCGTCATGGTGCGTCTTGCGAGCGAATTCGACGCCGCCGGGGTCTGACCCCATAGGGACCTGCAGCGCTGGCAGCCTGCCTCCCATCCATGTCCAACACATTGATAATTCTTAAATATCTCTGGGGATGCCTCAGCGTCAGACCCCACAGGCTCCCCCAACATCGGCGCCCCACTCTCCCGGAGGAGCGATCTCACGGAAACACCGCAAGGTGCCAGTCGCCCAACGGCGTATCTACAATGCAAACCCGGAGCCCGTGGCCCGTGGCCCGTGGCCCGTGGCCCAGCCTACCCCTCCTCGTCATCGGCCAGGTCGCGGCCGAAGGCACGCCACTGGGCGAGGGTCATCACCTCGGTGCTCTCGGTCTCGAGGTCGTGGGCGATCAGCAGTTCGCCGCGCTCGAGCTGGCGCTTGAGCTCGGCGACCCAGCCGCGCATGCCGTCACCGGTATCGGTGGTGTCGTAGCCCTGGCGGGTGACGAAGGCCTCGAGCAGGGCGTCCAGGGTCTCGCCCGGCAGCATGCGGTGGGGCACCTCGATGAAACGCTCGCTCATGCCTCGCCCTCCCTCTTCGCGTCTTCGTTCACTTCGCCGCCGGTCTCGCCACTCTCCCAGCGCTCCAGGCGCGCCAGGAAGGCGGCCTCGTCGAGCACCGGCACGCCCAGTTGCATGGCCTTCTCGAGCTTGCTGCCGGCGGCCTCTCCGGCCACTACGGCGGCGGTCTTCTTCGACACGCTGCCGGCCACCTTGGCGCCCAGCGCCTGGAGCCGCGCCTTGCCCTCGTCGCGGGTCATGTTCTCCAGGGTGCCGGTGAGTACCCAGGTCTGGCCCGCCAGCGGCTGGGGCCGCTCGCCCACCGCCTCCTCGGCCCAGGTCACGCCCTGGGCGCGGAGGTCGGCGATGGTCTCGCGGTTGTGGGGCTGACGGAAGAAGGTGTGCACATGGGCCGCCACCACGGGGCCCACGTCCTCCACGGCCTCGAGGGCCTCGACCTCGGCCTCCATCAGCGCCTCCAGGGTGCCGAAATGGCGCGCCAGGTTGGCGGCGGTGGCCTCGCCCACCTCGCGGATGCCCAGGGCGAAGATGAAGCGCGCCAGCGTCGTCTGCTTGGCCTTCTGCAGCGCCGCGACCAGGTTCTCGGAGGACTTCTTTGCCATGCGCGGCAGGTCGGCGAGGCGTTCGGCCTCGAGCCGGAACAGGTCCGCCGGGGTGGTGACCCAGTTGCGCTCGACCAACTGGTCGATCAGCTTCTCGCCCAGGCCGTCGATGTCCAGCGCGCGGCGGGAGGCGAAGTGCTTGAGGGCCTCCTTGCGCTGGGCGGCGCAGAAGAGCCCGCCGGAACAGCGCGAGACGACCTCGCCCTCGAGGCGCTCGACCTCGGAGTCGCACACCGGGCAGCGCTCGGGAAAGACGATCTCCCGGGCATCGGCCGGGCGCTCCTCCTCCAGCACCCGCACCACCTGGGGAATGACGTCGCCGGCGCGACGGATGGCCACGGTGTCGCCGATCATCACGCCCAGGCGAGCGATCTCGTCGGCGTTGTGCAGGGTGGCGTTGGAGACGGTGACGCCGGCCACCGAGACCGGCTCCAGGCGCGCCACCGGGGTGATGGCGCCGGTGCGACCCACCTGGAACTCCACGTCGTTGAGACGCGTGGTCTCCTCCTGGGCGGGGAACTTGAAGGCGATGGCCCAGCGCGGCGCCCGGGCCACGAAGCCCAGCTCGCGCTGCAGGCGCAGGTCGTCGACCTTGATCACCACGCCGTCGATATCGTAGCCGAGGGCGTCGCGATGCTCGCCCAGGCGCCGACAGTAGTCGATCAGCCCGTCGCTGCCGGTCACTACCTTCAGCTCCCGGCTGGTGCGAAAGCCCAGCGCGCCGAGGCGTGCCATCAGCGTGCTGTGGGTGGCGTCGCCCGGGTCCGGCTCGATGCGGGCCACCTGGTAGGCGCTGAATTCCAGCGGCCGGGTGGCGGTGATCCTGGGGTCGAGCTGGCGCAGGCTGCCGGCGGCGGCGTTGCGCGGGTTGGCGAAGACCTTGCCGTCCTCCTCGCGGGCCCGGGCATTGAGCGCCTCGAAGCCGTCATGGCTGATGATCACCTCGCCACGCACCTCGAGCAGCTCCGGGTGGTCGCTGCCGCGCAGCTTCAGCGGAATCGATTTCAACGTCTTGAGGTTGGAGGTGATGCCCTCGCCGGTGCGGCCGTCGCCGCGGGTGGCGCCGCTGACCAGCATGCCGTTCTCGTAGACCAGCGACACCGCGGCGCCGTCGAGCTTGGGCTCGCAGCTGAACGCCAACTGCGCCGGGTCCCTTTCCAGCCGCTCGGCCACCCGCTTGACGAAGGCGGTGAGCTCGGCCTCGTCGAAGGCGTTGTCCAGCGACAGCATGGGCACGGCATGCTGGATTTCGGGGAAGCCGGCCGCCGGCGTCGCCCCGACCCGCTGGGTAGGCGAGTCCGGTGTCACCAGTTCGGGATGCGCGTCCTCGATCTCCTGCAGGCGGCGCAGCTTGCGGTCGTAGTCGGCATCGGTGAGCTTCGGCGCATCGAGCACGTAGTAGCGGTAGTTGGCGTCCTCGAGCTCGGCGCGCAGGCGCGCCGCCTCGTCCTGTATCGATGAGTCGGGCTGGGTCATGGAAGTCTGTTTCTCGGTCTATGGCGCGGGCCGTGAAGCTCGAAGCTCGAAGCTCGAAGCTCGAAGCTCGAAGCTCGAAGCTCGAAGCTCGAAGCTCGAAGCTCGAAGCTCGAAGCTCGAAGCTCGAAGCTCGAAGCTCGAAGCTCGAAGCCAGCATGATTCCCTAGCTTATCAAAGCGACAACCCCCGGTGGGACGCCACCGGGGGTTGTCTTCCAGCTTCAAGCTTACAGCTTACCGCTAATTCACCTGGTAGCGGTGCAGGCGGTTGCGCCGCACGAACTCCTGGACCCGCTGGCGGGCGAATTCCACGGTCTGGGCGGTCATCACGCTCTGGTTCTCGTCCTTCAGCTCGCCGCCCAGATGACGGACGATGACCATGGCGGTCTCGACCATCGCCTCGAAGGCGGCCGAGGTATCGCTGGCCCCCGGCATGGGCATCAGCAGGGTCACCCCGGGGGTCCGGAAGTCGTCCATGGACTCGATGGGGAAGGTGCCGGGCTTGATCACATTGACCATCGAGAACTGCAGCTGGCTCTCCGGGTCCTCGGTCTCGAAGCGGTGGAAGATGCCCATGTCGCGGCTGTAGCGCAGCCCGCAGGCGAGCATCAGGTCGAGCAGCGCAGTGCCGGAGAAGCCCTGCTCGTCGCGGGACATCACGCTGATGACGATGATCTCCTCGGCGTGGCTGAGGGCGTGCCGGGCATGCTCGGCGCTGACGTCGTGACGCAGCGCCTTCTCGAGTACCGGGTGGGCACGCACCACGTCACTCTGGAAGCGCTCCTCGACGGCCGGGGCCTCGTCACGGGGCGCTTCACGATGCTGCCGCTCCGGCGCCTCGGGGGGGAGCTCCTCGGCACTGCGCAGCCGCGGCGGGGCGAACAACGGATCGTCGTCGTCGGCCTGGGCGATGGCCTCGGCCTCGAGCCGGCGGCGCTCCTCCTCGCGGGCGGCCTTCGCCGCTTCGGCCTGGCGGCGCTGCTCGGCGTCACGCTCGGCCTTCTCGGCCCTTTCCTGCTCGCGGCGCTGCTTCTCGACTCGCTTCTGCTCGCGACGCTCGGCGATGGACTTCTGCAGCGAGGCGCCGAAACGGTGCATGGAGGCCCCCACCCGCTTCGAGCCGCTCTTGATCGAGTCGCTCACGCCGTCGAGGTCGACCAGCTGGTAGCGCTCGGCATCCTGGTGATCGTCGTGATCCTCGGGATCGGCGGCCAGGGGCGCCGAATCCGCCACGGTGGTCGCCTCGTCTTCCAGTGCCGAGAGGCTGGGTTCGCGACGCTCGCCGCTGGCCGACGCGCTCGACCGTGACGTGGTGGCATCCGGCGCCGGTTCGGCTGAGCGGCGGGCTTCTTCACGCGCTCCGGTACTCTCTTCGTTGACGGCCGCTTTCCTTTCGCTCTCTTCCCGACCTTCCCGAGCGTCGTGCACCGGCGCGACGGCCTCCGGCTCTGCCTGCGGCCGGCGGGCCGAGGCGGCCTTGCCGGCCTTGGCCGGTTCGGCACGCGATGGCGGGGACACCGCTTCGGCCGGCTCGGCGGACGACCGCGGCGTCACGGGCGCCTCCTCGCCGGCGCTGGCCTTGAAGCCGGCCAGCACGCGAGAAGGGCCGGGATGCTCCCGGCGCTCGAGCTTGGGTTTGGGTTGCATGCCGCTGTAGTCCGCGGGCCTGACGACTCGCGCCCCTCCGTTGGGCAGCTCCCAGTTGATTTCAGCCTCGCGGGCCACCGCTTCGGGGTCGGGCTCCTGCCCTTGCGCGTCGCCCTCCACCTCGTCGAGGCGAGGGATTCGACGCTGGCGCTGCAGGCGACGCACCCCATCGATGACGATGAGGGTCACCAGCGCCAACCCCAGGATGATCAGCCACTCTCTAAGTTCCATGGGTCGTCATGCCTTTTGCTAAGGCGCCATGCCTGATGGTTGTCCGTCAACAGCATAGCGCGATTGCCAAAAAAAGGGCCACTTTTTTGATTGTCAAGCCTGGCTTTTCTCGGCCGAGAGTCGACGGTGCCCTGTGCAATCGCCCTTCCATAATCCCTGTGCATCCATGCAATGCAGCAACATTGCCTTCCTTGTTACCCCTTTTGCCGTTCGCGATCAAGTCCGTCAGGCCTCGGCGAGGGCCGCGGCCTCCTCGACGCCCACTGCCACCAGGCGGGAAACCCCCGGCTCCTGCATGGTCACCCCCATCAGGCGTTCCGACGCCTCCATGGCGATCTTGTTATGCGTGATATAGATAAACTGAACCGTCTCCGACATCTCCTTCACCAGCTTCGCGTAGCGCCCCACATTGGCATCATCGAGAGGGGCATCCACCTCGTCGAGCATGCAGAAGGGTGCCGGATTGAGCTGGAAGATGGCGAAGACCATCGACAAGGCGGTGAGGGCCTTTTCCCCCCCGGACAGAAGATGAATGGTACTGTTCTTCTTGCCCGGTGGCCTGGCCATGATGGCCACGCCGGTCTCGAGCAAATCCTCGCCGGTCAGGGTCAACCATGCGGTTCCGCCCCCGAAGACCCGCGGGAAAAGTGACTGCAGGCCGGCATTGACTCGCTCGAAGGTCTCGCGGAAACGGGTGCGGGTTTCCTGGTCGATGCGGCGGATCGCCCGGTCGAGGGTCTCCAGGGCCTCGCTGAGCTCGGCGTGCTGGGCCTCCAGGTAGTCGCGCCGCTCGGCCTGCTGGTCGTACTCCTCGATGGCCGCCAGGTTGATGGCACCGAGCCGCCCGATGCGCTCGCCGAGCTCCTCGAGGCGGGTCTGCCAGGCGGACTCGGTGGCGTTGGGATCGAGCGACTCAGCCAGCTCGCGCTCGTCGTGGCCCAGCTCCCCGAGCTGCTCGTCCTGGGTCTCGGCCCTGAGGCGAAGCGCCTGGACCTGCATCCGCGCCTCCTGCAGCCGCTCGCGAATGCCCTCCAGGTGGCGCTCGTGGGCCTGGCGCGCCTGCTCGTCCTCGCGCAGCCGCTCGACCAGCTCGGCGGCCCGGCCTCGCACCTCGTTCAGCACGCGCTCCTCGCGCTCGCGACGGTCGAGCAGCTCGTCGAGACGCTCGCGGCGCTCCTCCTCGGGCTCGCGCAGCATCTCGCGCTCCTCCGCGAGCTCGGTGGCGCGCAGCTCGAGGCGCTCGCGCGCCTCGCCGGCACGCCCCTGCTGCTCGGCCAGCCCGGCCCGTTCGGTGGTCAGCCGCTCCTGCTCCAGGGCGAGCTGCTGGACCTTCTCGGCCAGCGGGCGCTGGCGACTGCGCAGCGAGGCGAGCCGCTCGCGGGCCAGCTGGCGCTCGCGGTCGAGCCGCTCGCGACGCTCGGCGCCCTCCTCGAGCCGCGCCATGGCCTGCTGCCAGCGGTCGCGCACCTCCTCGATGGCCAGCAGCGCCTCCTCGCGCGCCTCGGCCAGCCCGGCGAGCTCCTCGGCCAGTTCGGCGGCCCGCCCCTCCAGGTGCTCGAGGCGGCTGGCCAGGCCGCTGTCTTCGATCGCCAGCTGCTGGCGCTGCCGGTCGAGGTCCCGCTCCTCCAGCCGCGTTTCCTCCAGGGCTGCCTCGGCCTGCTCGACCCGCTCGGCGGCGTCGGCGAGGCGCGCCTCCTGCTCGTCCAGGCGCGCCTCCACGACCTCGAGCTCGGCCCGGGCCTCGGCCTCTCGGCGACGGCTGACCAGCAGGGCATCGAGCCCCTCGCCCTGGCCGCGGTGACGCGCCCAGCCGTCCCCCAGCCAGAGGCCGTCGGCGGTGATCAGGCTCTCGCCGGGCGAGAGCGACTCACGTTGCGCCCAGGCCACCTCGCGGGACGCGACGCAGCGGATGCCGGCCAGCCACTGGGCGGCGGCCCCGGCGCCTCGCACCTTCGTCGCCAGACTCGGGGCGGCGAGGCCGTCGGCCGGGCGCGCGCCGGCCTCGAGCAGGCCGAGCTCACCGGGGGCGGCGTCGAGGACGGCACGCCCCTCGCCGAGGGGACTCAAGCGTGCCCGCAACCAGGGCGAGAGCACCCAGGAGACGGCCTCCTCCCAGCCGGCATCGACCTCCAGGCTCTCGCCCAGGCGCGGGGCCTCGGCCAGGCCATGCCCGGCCAGGTGGGCATCGAGCGCCTCGTCGTGATCCGCCAGGCCCGCCTGGATCAGCGCCTCCAGCGAGGCCAGCTCACCCTGCAGGGTGCTGCGGCGCTGACGATCGATCTCGCGCGCCTGCTCCGTCTCGCGCACCCGCTCGCGGGCCGCGTCGCGGCTCGCCTGGAGCGCTTCGCGGCGCTCCTCCACCGCCTCGCGCGACAGCTCCAGCTCGGCCAGGCGCTCGGCCAGCTCGCCGCGCTGCCCGGCGAGCAGGGCGATGTCGGGCAGCTCCTCGTGCTGCTGGCGGCGACGACGCTCGTCGCCCTCGAGGCGCTCGAGCCGCCCCTCGAGCTCGCGCAGGCGGTCCTGGGCGCGTTCCGCCTCGCGGCTGGCCTCCCGCCACTGTTCGTTGAAGGCCTCCCAGGCGGCGTCGGCTTCCTCGGCCAGGGGTTCGGCGTCCTCGAGGCCCGCCTCCAGCTCGGCGAGCCGCTCGGCGACCTCCTCGCGTTCGGGGGCCAGGGTCTCGAGGCGTTCGTCGAGTCGCGCCAGGCGCTCGCCGTCGTCCTCGCCCAGGCGGTCGAGCTCGGCGAGTTCGCGCCGGGCGTTCTCGAGGTCGCGGGCGAGCTGGGCATCGCGGGCACGGGCGTGCTCGATGTCCTGCTCGAGGCGGGCGATGGCGGTGGTGGTCTCGTAGAAGCGCGCCTGCTGGGCATCGAGTTCGCCGGCCAGCCGGTCGTGGTCGGCGCGGGCCTCCTCGAGGCGGGTCTCGCACTGGCGCAGCCCCAGCACTTCGCGCTCGACGCCGGTCTCCAGGTCGCGGACCCGACTCTCCTCCTCGGCCTGGCTGGCGCGCAAGGCGCGGGCGCGCAGCAGCGCCAGCTCGCCCTTCACCCGATGCTCCTCCTGCTTGAGGGCCTGGTAGCGGCGGGCGGCCTCGGCCTGGCGCCTGAGGCGCTCGAGCTGCTTGTCGAGCTCCTCGCGGATGTCCTCCAGGCGCTCCAGGTTCTCCTGGGTGCGGCGCATGCGGTTCTCGGTCTCGCGGCGGCGCTCCTTGTACTTGGAAATGCCGGCGGCCTCCTCGAGGGTGGCGCGCAGCTCCTCGGGGCGCGCCTCGATCAGCCGCGAGATCATGCCCTGGCCGATGATGGCGTAGGAGCGCGGGCCGAGGCCGGTGCCGAGGAAGAGGTCGGCGATGTCGCGGCGCCGACACTTCTGGCCGTTGAAGAAGTAGCTCGACTGGGCGTCGCGGGTGACCAGGCGCTTGACGGCGATCTCGGCGTACTGGGCGTAGATGCCCCCCATGGTGCCGTCGCGGTTGTCGAAGAGCAGTTCGATGGAGGCCTGCCCCACCGGCTTGCGGCCGGTGGAGCCATTGAAGATGACATCTGTCATCGACTCGCCGCGCAGGGTCTTGGCCGAGGATTCGCCCATCACCCAGCGCACGGCGTCGATGATGTTCGACTTGCCGCAGCCGTTGGGGCCGACGATGGCGGTCATGTTGCCGTCGAACGGCACCGTGACCGGATCGACGAAGGACTTGAACCCGACCAGGCGAATCGACTTGAGGCGCATCCCTGCTGAATCCTCCGCTAGCCCGTGACCATCATTCGAAGACCCGGTCGATCACCACCTCGACGGGCGCGCCGTCGATGCCGCCCACCGGCACGCCCTCGCGGTCACCGAACAGGTCACCGGCCTGGGGAGTCGCCTCGCCGCTGGGCGAGACGCGTACCACCAGTCGTGCCTGGCTCACCCGGGAGAGGCTCGCCTCGGGCGACATCGCGCGGGTATCGTCGAGCACCAGGTCGGCCGGCAGGTCGCCGAGGCGCAGCCGGGCGACGGCCAGCGGCGGCAGGTCGCCCTCCATGTCCCGGGCCACCACGAACACCGCGGCATCGTCGTCGACGCGATCGGCGAGAGCATCGTCGAGGCTCACCCGCACATGGATGCCGGGGCCCTCGGCGGCCGCCTGTTCCCGCTCTTCCGGCGCCACCCCCAGGCGCTGCTGGGCCACGCGGATGCCTTCGCGCAGGGCCTGGCCGGAGGCCGGGTCATCCATGCCGGCAATGGCGCGGCGCCAGTGGTCGATGGCCGCCTCGTAGTCGCCGCGGTCGAAGGCCTCGATGCCGAGGATGCCGAGCACGGTGGGCTGGCTGGAGTCCAGCGCCAGGGTCTCGTCGACCAGCGCCTGCACCTCCTCGGTGAACCGACGGTCGGCGGCGAAGAACTCGACCTGGGCCAGCTGGCCGAGCAGCGATGCGTGGCGGCCCTCGATCTCGATCAGTCGCTCCAGGGCATCGCTCGCCTGGTCGGCCCGGCCGGCATCGCGGTAGAGCGGGAACAGCATCATCCAGACGTTGGGGTTGCCCGGCTGGCGGGCGGCCTGCTCCTCGAGACGCTCGATCATCATCGCCATGGAGCCGTCGGGATGGTTCACCACCTCCTGCCGCACCTCCAGCAGGGCGAGGTCGCCCTCGGCGCCTTCGTGCTGGTACCAGAACACGCTGGCGACCACCACCGCCACCATCACCACCGGCACCACGAGCCGGCCGGCGGCAGAGGGCTTGAGCGGCGCGCGCCCGAGGCTCTCGGTGTCCTCGAGCAGGCTGCGCTCGAGCTCCAGGCGGTCCTCCTCGAAGCGGGCCTGGTCGATATCGCCCCGCTCGAGGGCGGCCTCCAGCGAGGCCAGCCGGCGGCGATAGATGGCCAGGTTCTGGTCGGCGGAGCGGTCGTTGGCCTCGAAGTCGCGCTGGGCCGCACCCACGGCCGCGGCACGCCGCAGCGGTGACACCAGCAGCCACAGGGCCGGCAACAGCAGGATGGCGAAGGCGATCCAGAGTAGGCTCATTCGGTCCTCTCGCGATTGATCAGGGCGTCGAGACGGGCGCGCTCCTCGGCGCTCAGGCGCCGGGACGCCGTGCGCCGGCGGGCTCGCACCATGAGGATCACCACCAGGGCACCGAGCAGCACCAGGGCCGCGGGCAGGCCCCACAATAGCAGGGTGCGGCCCTCGAGCCGCGGGTTGTAGAGCACATAGTCACCGAAGCGGTTGACCATGAAGTCGAGGATCTCCTTGTCGGAGCGGCCATCCTGCAGCAGCACGTAGACCCGATCGCGCATGTCACCGGCGATGGGCGAGTCGGAGTCGTCGATCGCCTGATTCTCGCACTTGGGGCAGCGCAAGGTGGCGGTGAGATCTCGGTAGCGCTGCTCGGTCACCGGATCGTCGAACTCGCGGACCTCCACCGCCGCCTGGCCCAGGGCCGGCACCAGCAGGAGGACGCAGAGCAGCCATCGCATCATCAGCGCCATTTCTCCACCTCCGGCAATATCGTGTCGCGCACGTCCTCCGGCTTGATATAGCCGGTGTGGTGGTAGCGAATCACCCCGTCGCGGTCGACCAGGAAGGTCTCCGGGGCGCCGTAGACCCCCAGGTCGAAGCCCAGGGTTCCCTCCGGATCGAAGATGTTGACCTCGAAGGGGTTGCCGAACTCGTCGAGGAACTCGCTGCCCTTCTCGCGGGTGTCCTTGTAGTCGACCCCCACCAGGCGCACGCCGCGCTCGGCAAGGTCGAGCAACTGGGGCATCTCCTGCTTGCAGGTCGGGCACCATTCGCCCCAGACGTTGACCAGGGTGACTTCGCCCTCGAACAGCGAGGCGTCCACCACCCGCTCGGGATCCTCCAGGGTGGCGAGCTCGAAGGCCGGGAAGTCGCGGGCCATCAGCGCCGAGTCACGCTCGAAAGGGTTGATCGACAGTCCCATGTAGAGGAAGGCGCCGAGCGCCAGGAAGCCGACCAGCGGCAGCAACAGCAGCAGGCGACGCTTCATACGGTAACCTCCCGGGGCTTCTTGGCCGGGGCCCGTTCCGGGTCGCGGGCCGTGACGGTGCGCCGGTAGCGACGGTCGACCACCGCCAGCACGCCACCGGCGGCCATCAGCAGGGCCCCGAGCCACAGCCAGCGCACGAAGGGCTTGTACTGGATGCGCATGGCCCAGCTGCCGTCGTCCAGGTCCTCGCCCATGGCCACGTAGAGGTCACGGAAGAGCCCCGGGCGCAGCGCGACCTGGGTCATCGGCATGCCGCGGGCGATATAGAGCCGCTTCTCGGGGGTCATGGTGAAGCTGCGCCGGCTCTCGCCGCGCCGCACCTCGATCTCTGCGAGGTCGGCCAGGAAGTTGGCGCCGCGGCGGCTGGTCAGCCCGGTCATGGTGAAGGTGTAGCCGGCCACCTGGACACTGTCGCCCACGCCCATGCGCACGTTGCGCTCGATGGCGTAGTTGGAGACCACGGTGACGCCGACGATGGTCACCGCCATCCCCAGGTGCCCGAGGATCATCCCCCAGTAGGCCAGCGACAGCCGCTTCACGCCGGCCAGACGGCCGGACGCGTGACGCGTCCTGGTCCAGAGGTCGCGCAGCATGGGTAGCACGATCCACAGCGCCACCACCACCCCCAGGCTCACCTTGAGGTTCCACTCGCCGCGGTAGAGCAGCGGGGCGGCCGCGCCGATGACCAGGGCGACGAGGCCGGCGAGCCAGCTGCGCCGCAGCAGGTCGCCACTGTCGGTATGCTTCCAGCGTGCCAGGGGGCCGAGGCCCATGAACAGGCAGAGCACCACCGTCAGCGGCACGAAGAGCGCATTGAAGTAGGGCGGGCCCACGCTGATCTTGCCCAGGTTCAGGGCATCGAGCAGTAGCGGGTAGACCGTGCCGAGCAGCACCGTGACGGTCATGATCACCAGCAGGATGTTGTTGATCAGCAGCAGGGCGTCTCGGGAGAGCCAGCTGAAGCCGACCTGGTGGCTGACCCGGGGGGCGCGCAGGGCGAACAGCAGCAGCGAGAGGCCCACGGTGATGCCCAGCAGCACCAGGATGAAGAGCCCGCGGGAGGGATCGTTGGCGAAGGCATGCACCGAGGTGAGCACGCCCGAGCGCACCAGGAAGGTGCCCATCAGCGACAGCGAGAAGGTGGAGATCGCCAGCAGCACCGTCCAGCTCTTGAAGGCACCCCGCTTCTCGGTCACCGCCAGGGAGTGGATCAGTGCGGTGCCGGCCAGCCAGGGCAGCAGCGAGGCATTCTCCACCGGGTCCCAGAACCACCAGCCTCCCCAGCCAAGTTCGTAGTAGGCCCACCAGCTGCCCAGCGCGATGCCCACGGTGAGGAAGGCCCAGGCGATGTTGGTCCAGGGCCGTGCCCAGCGGGTCCAGGCGGCGTCCAGGCGCCCGCCCAGCAGCGCCGCGATGGCGAAGGCGAAGACCACCGAGAAGCCCACGTAGCCCATGTAGAGCATCGGCGGGTGCACGATCAGGCCGAAGTCCTGCAGCAGCGGGTTGAGGTCGGCACCGTCCTGGGGAATGTTGGGCAGCAACCGCTCGAAGGGGTTGGAGGTGACCAGCACGAAGGCCAGGAAGCCCACGCTGACCAGCCCCATCACGCCGAGGACCCGGGCCAGCATGTCGCGGGGCAGCTCCCGGGAGAAGCGGCTCACGGCGAAGGTCCAGGCCGCCAGGATCAGGCTCCACAGCAGCACCGAGCCCTCGTGGTTGCCCCAGACGGCGCTGGCCTTGTAGTACCAGGGCAGCATGGAGTTGGAGTTGCTGGCGACGTTGGCCACGCTGAAGTCGTCGAGCAGGTAGCTGGCGGTCAGGCAGACATAGGCGATGGCCAGGAACAGGAACTGGCCGGTGGCCATGGGGCGCGCATAGGCCATCCACAGCGGACGGCGGGTCGCCGCGCCGGCCAGGGGCATCACTCCCTGGACCAGCGCCATCAGCAAGGCGATGATCAGGGCGTAGTGGCCGATTTCGGGGATCATCAGGGTCTGCATGGACACTCCGGATCAGTTCTGGCTGGCGCCGTCGTCCTGGGCGCCGAGCCGCTCGGCCACCTCGGCGGCCTTGGCCTGGTAGTCGGCGGGCGAGTAGCCGGCCTCCTCCAGGGCCTGGGCCACTTCCGGCGGCATGTAGTTCTCGTCGTGGCGGGCCAGTACCTGGTCGGCCCTGAGCCAGCCGTCGCGCTGGAGCTCGCCGACCACCACCACCCCCTGCCCCTCGCGGAACAGGTCGGGGAGGATGCCGCTGTAGCGCACCTCGAGGTCTTCGACGTAGTCGGTCACGGTGAACGCCACCTCGAGGCTCTCGCGGTCGCGCGACACCGAGCCCTCCTTGACCATGCCACCGGCACGGATCTGGCGCTCGAAGGGCGCATCCCCGGCGGCGATCTGCACCGGGCTGAAGAAGAGGTTGATGTTGCTGCGCAGGGCGTAGAGGGTCAGGCCCACGGCAATGGCGGCCAGTGAGACCAGCCCCAGGACCACGAACAGCTTCTGCTTGCGTTTAGGTGTCATCGACGTGTCCACCCCTCTGATGGGAAACCGGTGCCCGGCCGCCGGCAAGGCGCCGCTCGCGCCGCGCCCGGCGCTGGAGGTTGCGCAGCAGTTGGCGACGCTCGCTGCGGGCATGTATCACGATGCCCCCGAGCAGCGCCGCGGTGACGGCCCAGGAGGTCCAGACATAGGGGCCGTGGCCGCCCATGGCAAGAAACTCGTTGAAGCTGGCGAAGGCCATCATGTCTCCTCCGCGGCAAGGTCACGCACCCAGCGCTTGGTCGACTCGCGGCGCAGGATCTCGCTGCGGGTGCGCATCAGCGTCAGGGCGATGAAGAAGCTGTAGAACCCCAGCAGCATGATCAACAGCGGCAGCCACATCTCCATGGGCATGGACGGCCGCGAGGTGACGGTGAAGGTGGCCGGCTGGTGCAGGGTGTACCACCAGTCCACCGAGTACTTGATGATCGGGATGTTGATCACGCCCACCATGGCCAGCACCGAGGCCGCCCGGGAGGCGCTGTCGCGGCTCGAGAAGGCACCGCGCAGGGCAATGACGCCGAAATAGAGGAACAGCAGGATCAGCATCGAGGTCAGGCGGGCGTCCCACATCCACCAGGTGCCCCAGGTGGGCATGCCCCAGACCGCCCCGGAGAACAGGGCGATGAAGGTCATGGCCGCGCCAAGCGGCGCCATCATCGCCGCCGCCATGTCGGCGACCTTGATCTTCCAGACCATGAAGATCAGCCCGGCCACCGCCATGGCGACGAAGATCGACTGGGCCAGGAAGGCCGCCGGCACGTGCACGTAGATGATGCGGAAGCTGTTGCCCTGCTGGTAGTCGGCCGGCGCGAAGGCCAGCCCCCAGACGCTGCCGACCAGGAGCAGCAGCGCCGCCGCGGCCCAGAACCAGGGCTGCAGGCGGGCGCTGATGGCGTAGAACCACCTCGGTGACCCGAGCTTGTGAATGAAGGCCCACATGCCTCGTCAATTCCTCAACCGTTGATACTGATACGCAGCGACGCCGCAATTGCCCAGGGGGCGAAGATCAGCGTCACCGCCAGCAGGGCGCCGAGAATGGCCAGATGCGCCGCAACGCCATCTCCCAGGATCGCCGCCTGCACGGCACCGGCACCGAAGATCAGCACCGGGATGTAGAGCGGCAGCACCAGCAGCGAGAGCAGCACGCCACCGCGCGAGAGCCCCACCGTCAGGGCCGCCCCGATGGCACCGATCAGGCTCAGGCTGGCGGTGCCCAGCGCCAGCGACAGCGCCAGGATCCCGTAGCTGCCGGCCGGCAGCGACAGCATGATGCCCAGCACCGGCGCCATCAGCGCCAGCGGCAGGCCGGTGAGCAGCCAATGCACCGCCACCTTGGCCAGCCCCAGGGCGGCCAACGGCTGGGGCGTGAGCAGCAGTTGCTCCAGGGAGCCGTCGTCGTAGTCGCCGCGAAACAGGCTGTCCAGCGAGAGCAGGGCTGCCAGCAGGGCCGCCACCCACAGCAGCCCGGGTGCGATGGTGGCCAGCAGTTCCGGGTCCGGCGAGATGCCGATCGGGAACAGGGTGATCACCAGGGCGAAGAACACCAAGGGGTTGAGCACCTCGCTGCGCCGACGCAACAGCAGCACCAGATCGCGTTTCAGGGTCGCCCGCAATGCGACCATCAGGCCGCCGCGAGGTTCCCGGTGGAAGGGCATGGCCGCCTCGGTGTCGGTCATCGGTGTCTCAGTGCCGGGCATCGTCTCCTCCCCCACCGAGACGGATACGCCTCAGTTCATCGGTGGCCCGGAGCTCATGGTGGGTGGTGACCAGCACGCAACCACCGGATCGGGCATGGGCGACGAGGCGCGCCTCCAGGGCCGCCACGCCGTCCCGGTCGATGGCGGTGAAGGGCTCGTCGAGCACCCACAACGGCCGCGGCGTCAGATCCAGCCGGGCCAGCGCCACGCGGCGCTGCTGCCCTGCCGAGAGCTGTCCCGTCGGCAGGTCCTCGAAGCCGGCGAGCCCCACGCCCTCGAGCGCCGCCAGGCGTGCCGCCTCGTCACCAGGCTCATCGGCCAGCGCCTGGTACCAGGCGAGATTCTCCAGCGGCGTCAGGGCCGCCTTGATGCCCGGCGCATGGCCCAGGTAGAGCAGGCTGGCGAGGAAATCGCCACGCACCCGGCGCATCGGCACCCCGTTCCAGAAGAGCTCGCCCCGATAGTCGGCCAGCTGGCCGGAAAGGATCTTGAGCAGCGTGGTCTTGCCGCTGCCGTTGGGCCCTTCGACCCGCACGATCTCGCCGGCGCGAATGTCCAGATCGAGATCCTCGAACAGCCGGCGGTCGTCACGCTCACAGGCCAGCTCTCGGGCTTGCAGACGCAGGGGCAAGGCACTCTCCCGACATGGGGTAATTTCGCCGGAACTCTACACGGAAAGGGCTTTTGCTGCCAGAGCAGGCCGTGTGTCAGCCGGTCGCAGTTGACCTGTATCAACGCTACCGTCGATAGCCGCCCCTTGCCAGATCCCGACCCCCTGCTATGCTTCAGATGCACTGTACGCATCGACAGTGGTTTGCTCACTGGTCTGCCGACAGGAGAGACGCATCATGCCAAAGGTCACCCCGCAGTTCCTGCATCGCCGGCCCAACCTGCCGCTGGCGGAGGCCTGGGAAGCCATCGAGGACGACGACCTGCTCCACGATGAGCTGATCGAGGTCCCCCTGCTGGGGCGGGTCTCGGCGGGACTCCCCATCGAGGCCTGCCTGGACGCCGGCAGCATCCACGTGCCCTCGCGCATGGTGCGCCGCAACACCTACGCCCTGAAGGTGCGCGGCGACTCGATGATCGATTGCAACATCTTCGACGGGGATGTGATCATCATCGAACGCCGCGAGAGCGCCGAGAACGGAGAGACCGCCGTGGTGATGATCAACGACCAGGAGGTCACCCTGAAGAAGCTCTACATCGAGAAGTCGGGCGTGCGCCTGCAGCCGGCCAACGAGAGCATGGCCCCCATCTACCTCAAGAACAGTGACATCCAGGTCCTGGGGCTGGTGATGGGCGTGGTGCGCCAGACGGGGCTGGCCGCCTGATGCGCTTTGCGGTGCCCGACATTCCCGCCGGGCAGTGGCGCGAGAGCGAGCTGGAAGTGGAGAAGAGCCGCTTTATCGCCTGGCTCTGCCATGCCCCGGACACGGCCGCCTTCGACGCCCTGCTGGCCGAGGCCCGTCGCGCCCACCCCAACGCCAGCCACCACTGCAGCGCCTTCATCGCCGGCCCGCCCGGCGAGCAGACCGCCATCGGTTTCTCCGACGACGGCGAGCCCGGCGGCACCGCCGGGCGGCCCATGTTCCAGGTACTCGCCGGCGCCGGCCTCGGGCAGGTGGGCTGCGTGGTCACCCGCTACTTCGGCGGCACCAAGCTCGGCACCGGCGGCCTGGCGCGGGCCTACGCCCAGGCCATCGCCCAGGCCCTGGAAGACCTGCCCCGGCGCGAGGTCATCGAACGCACCTCCCTGCAGTTGAAGCTCGACTTCGCCGGCGAGGCCGAGGCCCGCAGTTGGCTGGCCGAGCGCGGCATCCCCGTGGAGCGGGCCGACTACGGCGCCGATGGCGTGCTGCTCACCGTGGGCTGGCCCCGCGACACCGACGTCGACCTGACTCCGCTGGAGGCCCGGCTGCGCGGGCGGGTCAGCCGCCTTACGCCAACTCCCAGCGGGTGAGCGGGAACGCGACCCGCTATCAGGTCACCGAACTCACCGGCAGTGAAAGCCGGCGAACGCCCAGCAACAGCGCCACCAGCGTCACGGCAGCCGCCAGCCACAAGGCCAGCGGGAGGGTACCGAAGGGAAGCGCCATCACCAGGGCCACCAGGGCGGAGCCCAGGCACTGGCCGAACGTCCTGACCGAAGCCAGCACCCCCGAGGCACTCGAACTCATGGCAAGCGGAGCACTCCCCATGATTTCCCGATTGTTCGGGGCCTGGAAGAAGCCATAGCCGAGCCCGCACAGCAGGGAGGGCAGCACGAGGTACAGGGCCTGCTCCACCGCACTCAGCCAGGCCAGGCTGGACATGCCGGCCAGGAAGAGCGCCAGACCACCAGCCGACAACAGGGCAGGATCCCACTTGTCCGCCAAGCGGCCCGCCACCGGCCCCGATACCAGCAGCGCCATCGGCCAGGGCGTGAACAGCAGGGCGGCCTGCAAGGGCGTGGTCCCCAGGACCCCCTGATAGAAGAAGGGCAGCGCCACGAAGGCGGCACCCTGCCCGGTAAAGGCGAGCATCGTGACCACTGACGCCGAAGCGAATCGCGGCTCTGAAAACAGCGATAGCGGCACCAGGGGGGCCGGGGCGCGCCCCTGTCGCCAGATGAACAGGCCGGCGGCCAGCAGGCTGACAGCCGTCAGGCCAACGACGACGGCGTAGCTCTCACCATTGGCGATCCGCTCCATGCCAAGCACGAACCCTCCCATCATGAGCATGGAGAGCAGCGCTCCCGGCCAGTCGAAGTGACCACGACCGAGGGCTTCACCGGGAAGCGCGCGCCAGGCCAGCCATATGGCCACCAGACCGGTCGGCACATTGAGCGCGAAGACCCAGGGCCAGCTGGCAACGGAGAGGACGACACCGCCCAGTGAAGGCCCGGATGCCAGGCCAAGGGCGACGACCAGCGCATTCAAGCCGATGGCACGCCCCAGCAGGCGGCGGGGGAAGATCACTCGATAGAGCGAAGGGCCCAGACTGAGGATCGCCGCGGCACCCAGCCCCTGGACGGCACGGAATAGCAGCAGGACTTCCAGGCCGGGAGAGAGCGCCGCGCCGAGGGAACCCAGGGTGAAGAGCATCAGCCCGCCGGTAAAGACACGACGGTGACCGACGAGGCGACTGAGAGCGGCGAAGCAGAGCAGCGCCCCTGCACAGACAAGTTGATAGACCGTCGCGATCCATACCGCCTGCGAAGCGGGAGCGCCCAGTGCCACCGCCATCGTCGGCAGGGCAATGTTGACGATCCCCAGGTCGAGTACCGCCATCAGGGTCGCCAGAACCACCACCCACGCGGCCAACCGTCGCCGGGGCCCAGGCAAGCCTTGATCCCCCGGGGCCTCCTCGAAGAGTTGCCTCAGCATCGAAGCCTCCTTGTACGCTGTCGCATCAGGACCGCACGTCCGAGTTCCGCCTTTCTGCCATCCCGGGGCACTTCCGATGCACGTCTCTCCCCCATTCGGGCAAGTGCCGGACCGAGCGTGCCCGGGCGGCAACGGAGATTCGAAAGCGGTATACCATAAACAGGCGATCGGACTCAATTGACCGTGATCGTCACACCGTGCCGCTGGACACCATGGGGCCGGACGCCCCTCCCTCGAACGAACAGTGAGATACGCCAGCACGGCCCTGCGGCGCCGGATCCGCAGGCCGCTCCGGCATGGCGAATGGGAATCTCGCGCCCCGGAAATTGACCCAGGTCAGAAAAAGCCTTGACAGCATCGGAGGGGGGAAATTAGTCTTGCTACATGGCTTTTGGTATACCATGAGCCAAACAGGAAGACAGAAGCCTCACAACGCCAACGGCTCTGCCCTCCCTGACTCCCGTAGGCATACCAACAAGACGGGCCATTGACTGCAGCAGCAGCCAAGCCCCAGGCAACCAGGAGAGATCCCCATGGCCGAACTGATGAATCGTGACGATTTTCGCACCGCCCTTGAAGACGCCATCAAGGGCAAGAGCGCCAACAAGGCACCGTTCAGCGTGGCCTGGGCCAGCGGCAAGCTGAGCCGCGCCCACCTCGCCAAGTGGGCCGAGAACCACTACCACTACGTCGGCCCGTTCGCCGACTACCTGGCCTACATCTACGCCAACACCCCGGAGAACTACACCGAGGCCAAGGACTTCCTGCTGCAGAACATGTACGAGGAAGAGCTCGGCGGCGACCGCCACACCGACCTGCTGATTCGCTTCGCCGAGGCCTGCGGCACCACACGCGAGCGCGTCGAGAACCCCGACAACATGTCGCCCACCACCCGCGGCCTGCAGAGCTGGTGCTATGCCGTCGCCATGCGCGAGCATCCGGTGGTGGCCGTGGCCGGCCTGGTGGTTGGCCTGGAGTCCCAGGTGCCCTCCATCTATCGCAAGCAGACCCCGACCCTGCGCGACAAGTATGGCTTCACCGATGAAGAGGTCGAGTTCTTCGACCTGCATATCGTCTCCGACGAGATCCACGGCGAGCGTGGCTATCAGATCGTGCTCGAGCACGCCGACACCGTCGAGCTGCAGCAGCGCTGCCTGAAGATCTGCGAGATCGGGGCCCAGATGCGCCTGCTTTACACCACCGCGCTCTACTACGACTACGTGGCTGGCGACCTGCCCCTCTCCGAGCTCGACCTGGCGGCCTGACACGGCCCGCCCGGACTCGTACCGGCAACGATGCCATCGGGATCCCCGCCGACTCGGGTCGGCGGGGATCCGCCACAGGACAGACAGCGCCAACGATCAGAGGTGAGCTTCTTGGACAACGTCACTCAGTTTCACAATTACATCGACGGCAAGTGGCTGTCATGCGGCTCGGAGGCCACCTTCGAGAACCGCAACCCGGCAGACCAGGACGACCTGCTCGGTCATTTCCAGGCCTCTTCCGCGGAAGATGCCCAGCAGGCCATCGCCGCGGCCGAGAGGGCGTTCCCCGCATGGCGGGACACCCCCCTCTCGAAGCGGGCGAAGATCCTCAACCAGGCGGCCGATTATCTGGTCGAGCATATCGAGCAGTTCGCCGAGGAGCTGACCCGCGAAGAGGGCAAGCTGCTCGCCAACAGCCGTGACGAGATCGCTCGCTCGGCCCAGACCCTGCGCTTCTACGCCGTCGAGGGGCAGACCATTACCGGCGAGACCTTCCCCCAGGACGACGCCAAGATGATGGTGTATACCCAGCGCGAGCCGCTGGGCGTGGCCACCATCATCACGCCCTGGAACTTCCCGATCTCGATTCCGGCGAGAAAGATCGCCCCGGCCCTGATCACCGGCAACACCGTGGTGTTCAAGCCTTCGTCGGATGCGCCGCTGATCGCCTATCGCCTGGCGGAAGCGCTGCACCACGCCGGCGTTCCCGAAGGCGTCTTCAACTTTATTACCGGCGGCGCCTCCGCCATCGGCGAGGCGATCACCGGCGCCCCCGCGGTGCGTGCGATCTCCTTCACCGGCTCCACCGCCGCCGGCGAGAAGATCCACCGCAGCGCCTCGATGGCGACACGCACCCAGATGGAACTCGGCGGCAAGAACCCCCTGATCGTGCTGGACGATGCCGATATCGATACCGCCGTCGACCTGACCATCAAGGGTGGCTTCTCGCTGACGGGCCAGGCCTGCACGGGAACCAGCCGCGTGTTGATCGCCCGCTCGATCAAGGCCGAGTACCTGGAGCGCCTCGTCGCTCGGGTCAAGGAACTGCAGATCGGCAACGGCCTGGAGAAAGGCACCCAGATCGGCCCGCTGGCCACCCGCCAGCAGCTCGACAGCGTGCTCGGCTACATCGAGCTGGGCAAGCGCGAGGCGACCCATGTCCACGGCGGCGAGCACCTCACCGGCGGCGAGTACGACAAGGGCTTCTACGTCTCGCCGGCCATCTTCAGCGACGTGACCCAGGAGATGCGCATCGCCCAGGAGGAGATCTTCGGCCCGGTCGTCGCGGTGATCGAGGTCGACGGCTACGAGGACGCCATCGCCAAGGCCAACGACTCCCCCTATGGCCTCTCGGCAGGCCTGGTGACCAACGACATTCGCTACATCCAGCGCTTCCCGCTCGACGTCGAGGCGGGCACGGTCAAGGTCAACCGCACCACCACCGGCAACCTGGTCAACGCCCCCTTCGGCGGGCTGAAGCAGTCGAGCACCTCGACCTTCCGCGAGTCGGGTCGCGCAGGCCTCGACTTCTTTACCCAGACCAAGACCGTCTACATCGGTCGCTGAACACTCACTACACCAGATCAACAACAGACTCTGACGACAGGTGACACATGAAACAGGTATTTCGACTGGAACTGGAAGAGGCCAAGCTGATGGTGGAGGCCGCCAAGCAGCGCTCCGAGGAGATCGGCGTGCTGGAGACCATCTGCGTGGTCGATGACGGCGGCTACCCGCTGGCGCTGGAGCGCATGAACGGCGCCCGCGTCACCGGCCCCCAGATCGCCTGGAACAAGGCCTTCACCGCGGCCGGCCACAAGCGCTCGACCCATCTGTTCAACACCGCCCCCAAGGGCCCCGCCCTGCCCGGCAACGAGGCCTTCGGCATCCAGTGGAGCTTCGAGGGCAAGTTCGCCGTCTTCGTTGGCGGCTTCCCGATCGTGGTCGACGGCGAGGTCATCGGCGGCGTGGGCCTCAGCGGCGGCAACGGCGAGCAGGACACCCAGGCGGGCCTAGCGGCCCTGCAGGCCCTGCAGGATCACCTGGGTGAGGCCGGTCACGAGGTGATCGTCCAGGCCGACATCAAGAAATAAGCCCCCCCGTCGGCAAGTGGCCGCCGCCCCCTTGCCGACCCCTGACGACAAGAACAAGCCATGCCCCATGACGGGGGCCCAGGAGGCTGTCATGAGCTACCGCATCACCCTCAACGAGACCGCCGACACCTTCGAGGCCGAAGCGGGCGAACCCCTCCTCGATGCTGCCGAGCGGGCGGGCTTCCCGCTCGCCCACGACTGTCGCTTCGGTGGCTGCGGCGCCTGCCGCGTCAAGCTGCTCGAGGGCCAGGTCGACTACGAGGAGTTCCCCTTCGGGCTGAGCGAGGAGGAGGCGGCGGAAGGCTACGCCCTGGCCTGCCAGGCGCACGCCCAGTGCGACCTGACCATCAGCGCCACCCTGCTGCCGGCAGGGCACATCCCCGCCGACTTCCACGTCGCCACCATCGAGCGGCTGGAGAAGTTGAGCCACGACGTGACCCACCTGGTGCTGCGCATTCCCACGGCGAGCGAGGTGGACTTTCATCCCGGCCAGTACCTCAACGTCATGCTCGATGACGGCAGCCCACGCAGCTTCTCCATGGCCTCCCCGCCCAACGGCGAGCTGTTCGACTTCCATATCCGCCGCGTCCCCGGCGGCTACTTCACCGGGCGACTGGAGACGCACTACAAGCCCGGCGACGCCCTGGACGTGGAACTGCCCCTGGGCACCTTCCGCCACGATGCCGACAGCCCTCGGGACCTGCTGATGGTGGCCGGCGGTACCGGCCTGGCACCGATCAAGAGCATCATCGAATCGCTCCTGGACAGTCCCGATACCCCGAACATCGCCCTCTACTGGGGGGTGCGCCGCGCCGAGGATCTCTATCTCGATGACCTGCTGCACCAATGGACCCGCACCCTGCCGAACTTCCGCTACGTCCCGGTGCTCTCGGAGGGCGACGACCAGTGGGGCGGCCGCCGCGGCTTCGTACACGAGGCGGTGTGCCAGGATCACCAAGACCTGAGTGCCTTCGATGCCTATCTGTGCGGCCCGCCGCCGATGATCGCCGCGGCCAAGAGTGGTTTCTCCCAGCGCGGGCTGAGCGTGGAGCGCATCTTCTCCGACAGCTTCAATTTCACCCACGAGCTCGATGACAGCGTGGTTTGAGGAAACGCTGAATAACTCAGCCGAGCGAGATGAAGCGCAAGGCGCACGCAGCGCAGAAACCGGAGCCTAGGCGGTACTAGGTGAGGATTTCGAGCACCGCGCAACGCAGCGATTCGATCGCGCAGGCATCTATGCAGTGTTTCCTTGACGCTGCAGCGGATACGACGAGGTAAGCCATGCTGGATATCACCTTCATCACCAATGACCACAAGGTCATCAGCGCCCCCGCGGACTCCAACCTGCTGCGCATCTCGCTGCGGGAGAAGGGCGGCATCCCCTTCAAGTGCGGCGGTGGGCTCTGCGGCACCTGCAAGTGCCGCATCGAGGAGGGCATCGAGAACACCGATGCCGTCAAGAAGAAGGAGGAGAAGCTGCTGAGCGCCGACGAGATCGACCAGGGCTACCGCCTGGCCTGCCAGACCTTCCTGACCGGCAGCGTCAAGGTCGCCTGGGAAGAGGTCCCGAAGGGCGGCACCGGGGCCCGACAGCTGCGCCCCAGGGCCGAGGCCTGACGCTCACGCATCGACCCGCCCGGCGGGCCGGATCCCCCCGGGCCGGCCGCCATGCGGCTGGCCCACTACCATGACGAGGTCATATGATTACGGTTGGACTCATCGGCTACGGCACGGCCGGCAGGGACGTCGCCGAGGCCATTCTCTCCGGGCAGGCCGGCGACTGCCGTCTGGTCAGCGTGCTGGTCCGTGATGCTGGCAAGTATGCCGACACGCCCCTCGAGGGGTGTCGAATCACCGACAGCGAGGCGGACTTCTTCGCCTGCCGGCCCGACGTGGTCGTCGAGACGGCGGGGCACGAGGCGGTCAAGCGTTATGCCAGGCGAGCCCTGGAACAGGGTAGCGACTTCATGGTCGTCTCGGTCGGCGCCTTCTGCGACCCGGCACTGCTCGACGGCGTGACCGAGGCCGCCCGCCGCCAGGGCCGACGCCTGATCGTGCCTTCGGCGGCCATCGCCGGCCTGGACCGCATCGCCGCCGCCGCCCAGGGCCCCCTGGAGCGCGTCACCCTGACCACCCGCAAGCCCGTGAAAGCCTGGCGGGGCACCTTTGCAGAAGAGGTCGTGGACCTCGACACGATCACCCAGCCCACGCTGATTTTCGAGGGCAACGCGCGGGAATCTTCACGAGTCTTTCCCGAGAGTGTCAATGTGTCGGCGGCCTTGAGCCTGGCAGGCCTCGGCTTCGAGGCCACCGCGGTACGCGTGCTGGTGGACCCCACCATCGAGAAGAACGTGCACGAAGTCTCGGCCCGGGGGCTGTTCGGCGAAGTGCGTATCGAGGTGCGGAATACCCCCTCGCCCGACAATCCCAAGACCGGTTATATCGTCGCCATGAGCGTAGCGAGTGCGCTGAAGAACCTCTCCTCGCCCCTGGTGATCGGCTAGCCGTCGGCCCCTGACCCACAATGACACCGGGCGCCGCTGGATGGCGGCGCCCGGTGTCGTTGCGTTCTCTGGTGGATCAGACCCTGACGAATCCCACGACTATCCCGGCGATGGCGGCACGTTCGCCGAAAAAGGCGCCGAGGCCGCCCCTATGGGGTCAGCCCCCAGCCAAGTCGCGAAGCCCGTCATGGTGCGTCTTACGAGCGGATTCAACGCCGCCGGGGTCTGACCCCATAGGGACCGGCAGCGCTGGCAGCCTGCCACCCACCCATGCCCAACACATTGATAATGCTGAAATGTTTCTGGGGAGGCCTCAGGATCAGACCCGGGAGCGACTTACATAGGCCTTCCGGGACTTCTCCAGGTGGATGCGCGTGAAGCTCTCGGCCAGATCCCCCTCCCCGCTGCGGATGGCCCCCAGGATGTCCAGGTGCTCGCGCAGCGCCTCCTTGGTGCGCCCCGGCAGGCCGCTGCTGAGGTTGGAGAAGGCGCGAACGTAATCCTTGAGGTCGGTCAGCATCTCGTGCAACTTGGGATTGCCGGCGGCCCGGCCGATCAGGTCGTTGTACTTGACGTTCAGCTCCACGGCGTCCTCGTCGCCGTCACCGTCCGCCAGCGCATCGTCCATCTCGTCCACCAGCTGGTCGATCTCGACGATAATCTCGTCGTTGACCTTCTGGGCTGCCAGTCGCGCGGCCAGCGACTCCAGCGAGGCGAGGATCATGAAGACCTCGAGGATCTCCGCCTGGGTGATCTCGTTGACCACCACCCCCTTGCGCGGCACGGTGCGCACGAAGCGCTGCGTCTCCAGCCGAAACAGCGCCTCGCGAATCGGGGTGCGACTGATGTTGAGCTTATCGGCCAGCACCCTCTCCACCAGGCGATCCCCCGCCTTGTATTCACCGCGCAAGATGGCGTCCTTGAGGTAGGTGTATACCTTGTCGCGGATGGGGGAGAGATCTTGCTGGGTCCAGGGCTCTGCCATTCGGGCTACCATCGGTGTCATTGGCCAAAGGGAGAAAGATGGCAGCGTACCATATCGGCGGAATCTGGTACACGAAGACCCAGAGCGGGACGGGGCTATTGCCGATAGCCTTATCGCTCGAGGCTGTTCCGGCGACAGACCTGCGAGGAGGCGCGGTGACCCCATCCCTGGGCGCTGGCGCTACCTTCGCCCTGCTGCGCTCTCGCGTCCTGCTCCGCTTGCAGGGCCGGTGCTGGCCATCCATGGCCAGCCCGTTCGGAGGAATCCTCCTCACCCCTGGCGAAGGACCTCCTCTTCGGCCTGCCCCCGGCGCCTCTCGCTTTGAGCAACTGCGATTGCCGACAAGGCAGGCGAGAAAGTTGCCAATCAGCGCAGAGGCGTGCGTTCGAGCCGGGTCTCGATGTGACCGAAGGTCACCAGTTGCTTGAGTTCCGCCCGCGCCTCCTCGAGGGTCTCGAATCGTTCGAAGAACTTGAGCGGCACGCTGTTGACGGCGCCCCCCTCGCCGGCCTCCACGATGCTGACGCGTCCCCCGTCGGCGATGACCTCGGCAATGGTGAAATCGGCCTTCTTCTTGTCGTAGAAGAAGTATTCGTAGGATTCCACGGGCACCATGCCGCCCTCCGGCTGGGCAGCGTACTCGTCGGACTTGCTGGTCAGGATGATATACATGTTCGCTTCTCGAGTGAGTTCTTGTCGTGTCTCTTGCGCCATGCCGGGTGGGGCTTCGGCCCCCCGGGTCTTCTCAGGACGTCAGGGCTCGCTCACGCGGCTGGGCCGCCGCCCTCGGCTCGGCGATCAGTTCCCGAACCGCCGCCGCCAACCCCTCCAGGGCCTCCTCGACGATCGCCTTGCCGATCTCGTAGCTGGCCTGGGTGGCATCGCCGATACAGCCGTTGCGGGTCATCTCCTCGTAGCGGTAGAAGCCCTGGATGGGGTTGCCCGGCCGAAGCCCTTCCCAGCGCCCACCCGCCACGATGTCGCCCTTCTCCAGCCGCTCAGGGCGAACCAGGTGGGGCGCCAGGTAATAGGCCTCCGACACCTCGCGCTCGCAGCTGTGACCATAGAGGGTCGAGTGGATGTGCTCCTTCATGGCACTCTTGGCGGCCGCGGTGGTCTTGGCGTAATAGCACTCGACCCCCAGCTCCTGGGCAAAGGTGGCGCAGGCCATCCCCAGCGTGGCCTGGTTGCCACCATGCCCATTGAGGAACAGCACCCTGTCGATGCCGTGCCGCTGCAGCGATGTGACCATGTCCCGCAGCAGCGCCAGCAGCGTTTCCGGCCGCAGGCTGATGGTGCCCGGAAAGTTGAGGTGGTGGGGTGAGATACCCATGTTGACCGTCGGCGTGACCATCACCTGCGGATGGAGGACCTTGGCCAGGCGCTGGGCCATCGACGTGGCGAGCACGGCATCGCAGCTCTCGTTCATGTGTGGCCCGTGCTGTTCATGGGCCCCTACCGGAATGATGGCCATCTTGACCGTCTTCAGGGCGTCCTCGACCTCCGGCCAGGTCATCTCTGTCAGCACATAGCTGTCCATCCCGCTCTCCTCCAGGGCGATGCGAGCGCCGCCGCGCGACCCTCTCCCCCCCTTCTGTAGTTGTCGTTACCGTGTTGTCGTCAGGAATCACACCGCAAATGGTTTACGGTATACCAATAAGAAACTAGCCGAAGGGGGGCACCGCTGTAAAGCCCCGGGTCGCCAACAGGCGTCGACACTCGCCAGGCCAAGGGTCAGGCATGGCAGCTGCGGCGCGCCACCTGGCTGGAGAGGGTGATGTGCTCCTCGATCAGGGCGCGCGCGCGCCGCGCATCGCGTTCGATGGCGAGCTGCACCAGGGCGTCATGCTGGGCATCGAGGCGCTGACGCAGCTCAGGCGCCCGCGGCGCCACCCGACGGTAGCGGTCGAACTGGTCATGCAGCTGTGCAATGAAGCGCAGCAGCCAGATCGAACCGCAGGGCGCAACCAGGGCATTGTGGAACCGCGTATGGAGCTGCTCCCACTCCCCCACCGGAGTGTCGTCGCCGGCCCGGGTCAGGCGATGGTTGGCGGCCAGCAGCTGGGACTCCCACTCGGCGTCACCGCGCTCGATCGCACGCTCGATGGCCATCCCCTCCATCTGCCGGCGCATCTCGGTGATGTCGTCCAGTTCATGACGGGTCAACTTCAGGACCCGGAAGCCGCGCTGATTCTCCTGATGCAGCAGCCCGTAGGCCGCCAGGCGATTGAGCGCCTCGCGCAGTGGGCTCAGCCCCACTTGGTACGTCTCCCTCAGCGCCGTGATCGACAGGCGTTCACCCGCACCGAACCGCCCATTGAGCAGATCCTGACGCAAGACCTCGAACAGGCGGCTCGCCCCTGTCGCTGCCTCCTTGATGCTTTTCGCCATGGCGTGGCTCCCTATCTTTTTTGGAATTTGGTATACCGAAACCTTGACGCTCTCGGTTTGCGTGTCCTACTCTAGCCCACATAATCGATTTTTTCCATAAAAACACATTGGGCACTCCAGGCAAGTTGCTGTTTTCTATTGCATCGCCACCCGCCCCTCTCAAGGAATCACTGCCTCATGAGCACACCGGAACAGCGCAAGATCTTTTGCTCCTTCCTGCGCATCGGCCTGCTGGGGTTCGGTGGCGGCCCCTCCATGATTCCCCTGGTACACCAGGAGGCGGTCAAGCGGCATGGCTGGCTCAAGGACGAGGAGTTCGCCGACATCCTCGCCATCGCCAACACCCTGCCGGGCCCCATTGCCACCAAGATGCCCGGCTACATCGGCTATCGCGTCGGCGGCCTCCTCGGCTGCATCAATGCCGTGCTGGCCGTGATCCTGCCGATGATCGTGGCCATGATCCTGCTGCTGGGGCTGTTCAGCCACTATCGCGATGTCGGCTGGATCCACGGCATGGGGCAGGCCGTGGTCCCAGTGGTGATGGTGATGATGGCCCAGCTCGCCTGGGACTTCCTGAACAAGTCTCGCCTGGCGCTCGGCTGGACCGTCAGCCTGCTCATGGCTGCCACCTCCGGCGGACTGATCCACTGGGTGGGCGTCCACCCGGGCTGGATCATCGGGGCCCTGCTGGTCACCGCCCTGCTGCAGCCGACCCGGGAAGCCGGCAAGACCAAGGAGGCAACCCAATGATCTACCTGCAGCTGTTCCTGGCCTTCTTCATTCCCAACATCATCGGCTATGGCGGTGGTCCTGCCATCATCCCCCTCATCGAGGCGGAAGTCGTGGGCAACTACGGCTGGATGAGCGCCCAGGAGTTCGCCGAGACCCTCGGGCTCGGCAATGCATTGCCGAGCCCGATCGCCACCAAGATGGCCGGTCATGTGGGATACGAGGTGGCCGGGATGGGCGGAGCGCTGGTGGCCGTGTTCGCCACCGTCGTGCCCTCCCTGCTGCTGATGCTGGGGGCGCTGGGCCTGATCTATCGCCACCGGGAGTCGCCTCGCGTCAAGCGCATGAGTCAATGGGTTCGCCCCGTCATCGCCATGATGATGGCCTGGCTGGTGGTGAGCTTCTTCAACGAGGGCCTGGCCGGAGCCGGACCCATGCACACCCTGCTGATCGGCAGCGTGGCAGCCGTTGCCCTGCTGCGCTTCAAGCTTCATCCCGCTTTCGTGGTCGCCGGTGCGCTGGCCTACGGCGGTTTCATGCTGGGCTAGTACCACGCTAGAACTGGCGAATAGCAACACAGCAGCAACAGGAGAAAGCCATGAAACGAGCCCCACCCTAGCCTTGCACCACCGTTCGCACCGCTTTTCATGTGCAATTGGCATAACGCTACCGCGACAATGCAGTAATCCGACAATTACAACCAATCGATGGGCAACCGACAGCGAGTCGGTGCCACATGGCCAAGCCTGACAACACAACAAGGTGCAAAATGGAACAACTGGAACAGGTACCCCTCACGGCATCGCACTGGATCTTCCTGCTGGTCATCCTGGCGATCTTCGTCTCGATCGGCTTCCGCAAGGGGGTCATCATCCCCTCCCTCGCCGGCATCTTCATGCTCGGCCTGCTGGCCGAGGCGCCCCATGAGGGCGTGCTCAATCAATCGATCTTTGCCACCCAGGTGGTCTTCCAGGCCCTGCTCAATGCCGGGAATGAGCTGTTCGACATCATGCTGGTCATCGCCCTGATGGTGGCCATGCTGAAGTCCCTGCAGCAACTTGGCGCAGACCGGCTCATGGTGGCGCCCATGAAGCGGCTGATGATCGGCCCCTGGACCGCCTTCTTCGCCCTCGGCATCACCATGTATATCGCGGCAGCCTTCTTCTGGCCGACACCGGCCGTGGCCCTGGTCGGCACGGTGCTGATCCCGGTGGCCATGCAGGTCGGCCTGCCAGCGATCGGCGCCGCCATGGCGGTCAACCTGTTCGGTCACGGCATGGCCCTGTCCGCCGACCCGGTGATCCAGGGCGCCAGCCGCCTCACCGCCGGTGCCGCCGGTGTCGACACCACTACCCTGGTCCCCTATACCCTGCTGTTCTCGCTCACGGTGGGTGCCGTGGCCGTCACCATCGCCTTCCGCAACCTGCGCCGCGACATGCGCTCGGGTGCGCTGAAGGCACCGGCGTCCGATGCGGTGTTCACCCCCGAGTCGCCCAAGTCGGTCAACGCGGCCGCCGTCCAGCCGACCACCGTCGCCGAGGCGCCCGAGACCGGCCGCTATGCGCGCCTGTTCGCCGTGGCCGTGCCGGTGATCCTGCTGGGCATCGCGGCGCTGATGATCTATCGCGCCCTCTTCCTGCCCGACCAGGCGATCCGCGGCGGCGACGCCACTGCACTGCTGGGCGGCACCGCCACCGTGCTGCTGGTGCTCTCGTCCTTCGCCTCGCACGGCCATCACGCCCTTGACGGCATCAGCAGCTCTATCCGCGACGGCTTCTTCTTCGCCATCAAGATCTTCGCGCCCATCCTCCCGATCGCCGGCTTCTTCCTGCTGGGCCACCCGGACCATGCCGCCGGTGTGATCGGCAACGGCGCTACCGGCTATCTGTTCGACATCGGCCATAACATCGGCCACTTCATAGATGGCAACACCATCCTGCTGGCGTTCGGCATGGCCTTCATCGGCCTGCTCACGGGCATGGACGGCTCCGGCTTCTCCGGCCTGCCGCTGGTGGGCTCGTTGTCAGGCGCGCTGGGTACGGGCGCCGGTGTCAACGTCAACGTGCTGGCCGCGCTGGGCCAAGTGTCAGCGATCTTCGCCGGCGGCGGCACCCTGGCCGCCTGGGCCTTCGGCGTGGCGGCCGATGCCGGGATTGCCGGGGTCAGTCCGGCCGAGCTGGTCCGGCGCAACTTCGTGCCGGTGATCTCCGGTATCGTCGCGGCATCGATCCTCGCCATCCTGCTGATGTAGTCTGCCGGTGCCCACCCCGAGCCCCCGGCGTCTCCGGCGCCGGGGGCTCGTGATCAAGAGGAGGAGGCGAAGGAAAAAAGGATTGACGAGCTTTCGCCCCTGACACATGGTATACCATACGCCAAATACTGAATGGCACGCCGAACCCTCGCGGCTGGAACGACCGGCCCGACCCGACGACGAAGAGCCAAGGTGACTGCTATGCCCCTGATCAAGATCCACAAGAACGGCGAGGTCTTCGAAGGCGAAGTCCAGCCCAACACCAACCTGGTAGTGCGCGCTGGCATTCGCCAGTTTCCCTACCCCCACCTGAGCTATGGCTGCGGGATGGGCAAGTGCGCCAAATGCATGTGCAAGGTGGTCAAGGGCGGCGAGGCGTTGCCCGTGCCCAACTGGAAGGAGAAGAAGATGCTGGGGCCACGCCTCGAGCAGGGCTACCGGCTGGCCTGTCAGCTGTGGGTCGAGGAGGACCTGGAGCTGGCCCAGGAGAGCGCCGGGAAAACGGCTCGATCGGTGCAACCGGACGCCGTCACCACGACTTCCTGATTCTCCTCCCCTCTTGTCTCCCATGATGCACGAAGCCCATCGGCGCTGGCCGATGGGCTTCGTGCATTTATGGGTGCCGTCATGACGGCAGACGTCAGCCCAGGTACTTGATCATCACCCCGGCGGCCACCGCCGAGCCGATGACGCCGGCCACGTTGGGGCCCATGGCATGCATCAGCAGGAAGTTGTGCGGGTTGGACTCCAGCCCCACCTTGTTGGAGACCCGCGCCGCCATCGGCACCGCCGAGACCCCCGCCGAGCCGATCAGCGGGTTGATCGGCATCCTGCTCATCGTGTTCATCAGCTTGGCCATCAGGACGCCGCAGGCGGTGCCGATGGCGAAGGCCACCATGCCCAGCCCCAGGATGCCCAGGGTCTCGAAGGCCAGGAAACGATCGGCCATCAGCTTGGAGCCCACCGACAGCCCCAGGAAGATGGTCACGATATTGATCAGCGCATTCTGTGCCGTATCGCTCAAGCGTTCGACCACGCCGCACTCGCGCATCAGGTTGCCGAAGCAGAACATCCCCAGCAGCGGCGCGGCGTCGGGCAGGAACAGCACCACCAGGATCAGCAAGCTGAGCGGGAAGACGACCTTCTCCAGCTTGGAGACCGGCCGCAACTGGGTCATGGCGATCTCGCGCTCCTGCTTCGTGGTCAGCGCCTTCATGATCGGCGGCTGGATCAGCGGCACCAGCGCCATGTAGGAGTAGGAGGCCACGGCGATCGCGCCCAGCAGTTCCGGCGCCAGGATGCTCGACACATAGATCGAGGTGGGGCCGTCGGCGCCGCCGATGATGCCGATGGCGGCGGCCTGCTGGAGCGAGAAGTCCATCCAGCCCATCGCCGACATGCCCACCGCGCCGAGCAGGGTGGCGAAGATGCCGAACTGCGCCGCCGCCCCCAGGAACAGCGTCCGCGGGTTGGCCAGCAGCGGGCCGAAGTCGGTCATCGCGCCCACGCCCATGAAGATCACCAGCGGAGCGATACCCGAGGCGATCGCCACGTTGTAGAACTGGTAGAGCACGCCGTGGGCAAAGCCCGCGTCCATGGCGAGGTCGTTGGCCGCGCGGATCAGCGCCGGGGAGGTATCGCCATGCAGTACCTCGGCGACCTCATGCCGCCACCCCTCGACACCGCTTGCCGGTTCGAGGCCGACCTGCAGCGCTGCGGCCATCTGTTCCAGCACCTCGGGGCGGGCCAGGTGCGCCGCCTGCTCGGCGGCGGACAGCGCCAGCCCCGCCTCGGGGATGTTGGCCAGTATCCCGCCGAAGCCGATCGGCACCAGCAGCAACGGCTCGAACTTCTTGGCGATGGCCAGCCACAGCAGCAGCAGGCCCACCACGACCATCACCGCCTGGCCCGGGGTCAGGTTGTAGAGACCCGAGCCTTCCCATAGCGTCAGTAGCTTTTCCATGGGATCACCCTCAGAGCTCGATCAGGGTGTCGCCGACGGCGACGCTGTCGCCCTCGTTGACCCGGATGGCCGATACCGTGCCGGCGGTCGAGGCGCGTACCTCGGTTTCCATCTTCATCGCCTCGAGGATGATCACCACGTCGCCGGCCTTGACGCTGTCGCCCGGCCGCACGTTGACCTTGAAGATGTTGCCGGCCAGCGGCGCGGGGATCGCCTCGCCGCTGGGCGCCGGCGCCGCCTCGGCGGCCTCGCTCGCCTCGCTGACCTGGCCGATCTCGCCGCCCTCGGCGACCTCGACCACGTAGGCCTTGCCGTTGACCTTGACGGTATAGGTCTCGGGGCCACTGGACACGGCCGGGGCCTGGGCGGGGGCGCCGCCCTGCCGTGAGGCGACCGGCAGCGTCGCGGCCGAGCCGGGGTTGTCGGGGGCCTGGGGCGCCGGCTCGAAGGCGTCGGGGTTATCGCGGTGCTTGAGGAACTTCAGGCCGATCTGCGGGAAGAGCGCATAGGTCAGGACATCGTCGATCTCGCGCTCGCCCTCGGCCAGGCGAATGCCCTCGGCCCTGGCCTTCTCCTTGAGCTCGGCGGTCAGCCTGTCCATCTCCGGCGCGAGGTTGTCGGCCGGGCGACAGGTGATCGGCTCGCCCCCCTCCAGCACGCGGGCCTGCAGCTCCTTGTTGAATGGGGCCGGGGCGGCGCCGTACTCACCCTTGAGCAGCGCCTGGACCTCCTTGGAGATCGACTTGTAGCGCTCCCCCATCATCACGTTCATCACCGCCTGGGTGCCGACGATCTGCGAGGTCGGGGTGACCAGCGGGATGAAGCCCAGGTCCTCGCGCACCCGCGGGATCTCCTTGAGCACGTCGTCGAGCTTGTCACCGGCGCCCTGCTCCTTGAGCTGGCCTTCCATGTTGGTGAGCATGCCGCCCGGCACCTGGGCGATCAGGATCCGCGAGTCGATGCCCTTCAGCGACCCCTCGAAGGCGGCGTACTTCTTGCGCACCTCGCGGAAGTAGGCGGCGATCTCCTCGAGCAGCTCGAGGTCCAGGCCGGTGTCGCGCGCGGTACCCTGGAGGATGGCCACCACCGACTCGGTGGGGCTGTGGCCGTAGGTCATGGACATCGAGGAGATGGCGGTATCGACGTTGTCGATGCCGGCCTCGGCGGCCTTGATCGCGGTGGCGGTGGACATGCCGGTGGTGGCATGGCACTGCATATGGATGGGGATATCCAGCGCGGCCTTGAGCTTGGTGACCAGTTCAAAGGCGTCGTAGGGCTTGAGCAGGCCGGCCATGTCCTTGATGGCCAGGGAATCGGCGCCCATGGCGGCGATGCTCTTGCCGAGCTCGACCCAACCGTCCAGGGTGTGCACCGGGCTCACCGTGTAGGAGAGCGTGCCCTGGGCGTGGCCCTCGACCTTGCGCACCGCCCGGATGGCGCGTTCGAGGTTGCGCGGGTCGTTCATGGCGTCGAAGACCCGAAAGACGTCGACGCCGTTGGTCCGGGCGCGCTCGACGAAGCGGTCGACCACGTCGTCGGCGTAGTGGCGATAGCCGAGCAGGTTCTGGCCGCGCAGCAGCATCTGCTGGGGGGTGTGGGGCATGACCTCCTTCAACGCCCGTATCCGCTCCCATGGATCCTCGCCGAGGTAGCGGATACAGGCGTCGAAGGTGGCGCCGCCCCAGGACTCCAGGGACCAGAAGCCGACGCGGTCGAGCTTCTCGGCGATGGGCAGCATGTCGTCCAGGCGCATCCGCGTGGCGAACAGCGACTGGTGGGCATCACGCAGTACGACATCGGTGATGCCCAGCGGGCGAGCAGCATTGTCAGTCATGGGAGTGACCTTGTCGTTATGGGATGGAGGATGAAACCGGCAAGGAGCGCTCAGCGACGATGGCGACGCCGATAGCGATGCACCGCGGCACTGATGACCGCCATCAGGTCATCGTCCTGGCGGGGCGTCGGCGCGCGGCGGTCGGTGGCGGAGGCAGGGACCGCCGGCTCGGGGAAGAAGCGGCCGATCGTCTTGGACATCAGGGTGGTGACGATCACCAACACGGTAAGAAAAACAAAAACAAAGCCCATACCGACGCCCATCAGGGCCAGCCCTTCCTGTAGTAGCTCGATGTCCTGCATGCGGCGTTCTCCTAGATCTTGTCTCCAGCCGGCGCCGATCTCACGCGATCAGGCCGGCTTGCGTAATTTTTTCGATCATATAACCTGCCACATCCCCGGCAGATTGCAATGGCGATATGGTGGAAATCAGTGTTGTTAATTTACTACATAACGGCCGCATCGGCCTAGCGCCCATGGAGGGCGTGATCGATGCCGTGACCCGCGATCTGCTGACACGACGCGGCGGCTTCGACTGGGCGGTCACCGAGTTCGTGCGCGTGGTGGACGCCCGCTTGCCACCTCGCGTCTTCCTCAAGCACTGCCCCGAGCTCGCGGCCCCCCGTGTCGCCACGCCCAGTGGCGCGGCGGTGCACCTGCAACTGCTGGGCGCCGACCCGGAGGCCCTGGCCGCCAATGCCCGCCAGGCACTCGCACTGGGCGCCGTGAGCCTGGACCTCAATTTCGGCTGCCCGGCCAAGCTGGTCAATCGCCATGACGGCGGCGCCTCGCTGTTGCGCGACCCTCGCCGGGTACAGGCCGCCGTGGCCGCCGTGCACGCCGCGGTGGGCGATGCGATCCCGGTCACCGCCAAGATCCGCCTGGGCTTCTCCGACCGACGCCGGGCGCTCGAGTGCGCCCTGGCCGCCGAGGATGGCGGCGCACGCCAGTTGGTGGTCCATGGCCGCACCCGCGACGAAGGCTATCGGCCGCCTGCCCACTGGGAGTGGATCGGCCGCATTCGCCGGCGGCTACGCATCCCGGTGGTGGCCAACGGCGACATCTGGACCCTCGAGGACTACTGGAAGGCCCGCACCCTCTCGGGCTGCCGCGATGTCATGCTGGGTCGCGGGGCCCTGGCCGACCCCTGGCTCGCCCCGCGCATCCGCCACTGGCAGGCCACCGGCGAGCGGCTGCCGGCGACTCGCTGGTCGCAGCGAGGCCAGCTTCTGGCCGAGTATGCTGCAATGCAGCGTAACATACTTCCCGACCGGATTGTCACCTCCCTGGTGAAGCAGTGGCTGAACCATATGCGCGCCCGCGACGCCGAAGCGGCCCGACGCTTCCAGGCGCTCAAGCGACTCACCGACCTGGATGCCCTGGCGGCAGGGCTGCAGGCAGCGGAACCCGGCACCAGCACTCCCCCGCCCGGCACGCACAGCACCGAGCCGACGGAACGCCGCAGACGGCTTGTCGTCGGTAAATAAAACCAATAAACAAAAAAAGAGGCGCTCGTCGCATCGCGACGGCGCCTCAAACGATCGCGGAACCGACGCACGAGCGGCGACGCCGATTCAGCCAGCAGAACGGTGCGGTTCCGGAAAGCAGAAGACCCGCCCTCGTGGGCGAGGACGGGTCGAGATCTGGCGCGCCCGGGAGGATTCGAACCTCCGACCACCTGATTCGTAGTCAGGTACTCTATCCAGCTGAGCTACGGGCGCTGGATACAATGATGGAATCACTGTGGGGAATGCGACACGTGGCGGAGATGCCACCGGCAACATTCACTCGAAGATGGCGCGCCCGGGAGGATTCGAACCTCCGACCACCTGATTCGTAGTCAGGTACTCTATCCAGCTGAGCTACGGGCGCTCTATCTTCACACTGTGCCGAACCGCTCCGGATGGGGGTTTGCTGATGAAGCCACCCTCGGGAACTTGGCGGAGAGGGAGGGATTCGAACCCTCGATGGGGCTATAAACCCCATACTCCCTTAGCAGGGGAGCGCCTTCAGCCACTCGGCCACCTCTCCCTCATCGACACGGCGCGTATGTTACCGTTTCTGAAGGCCATTGTCCAGCGACCTTCGTGGTTTTTTCAGACTGACGGCGGCGATCATCCCGGCACGCCTCAGCCTTCCTGATCACCACCCTCTGCATCGGCCTTCTCGCGCTGGATGCGCTGGTAGATCTCCTCGCGATGCACAGCGACATCCTTGGGGGCGTTGACGCCGATTCGGACCTGGTTTCCCTTGACGCCCAGCACGGTGACGGTGATGTCGTCTCCGATCATCAGGGTTTCGCCGACTCGGCGGGTCAGGATGAGCATGGCTGATCTCCTTCTCAGACTTGTTCTCGGACTTGCGGGCAACGGGATGTTCGCCGACAGGGCGGCACCGCCTCATTATGTGGCATCGCGTCGTCCCTGACCAATGGCGCCGACTCCATGACACCCCCGAGCAGCCCGTTCGCCGTTACAGGGGTGTCATGGACTTCCCTACAAGCGTAGAAGGTGTCGGCCGCACGCGACGCCCTTATTCGCTCTCGATGTCGCTCTTGTCCAGGCCGAAGGCCTTGTGCAGGGCCTTGACCGCCAGCTCCATGTGCTTCTCGTCGACCACCACCGAGATCTTGATCTCCGAGGTCGAGACCATGCGGATGTTGATGTTCTCCTCGGCCAGCACCCGGAACATCTTCGAGGCCACACCGGCGTGGGAGCGCATGCCCACACCCACCAGCGAGACCTTGGCGATGTTGTCGTCGCCCTTCACTTCGCCTTCGCCCAGTTCGGGCAGTACCTGCTCCTTGAGGATCTTCAGGGTCTGCTTGTAGTCGCCCTTGGCCACGGTGAAGGTGAAGTCCGTGTAGTCGCCGGCCGGCGCCACGTTCTGCACGATCATGTCGACTTCGATGTTGGCATCGGCGATCGGGCCCAGGATGCGCCAGGCCACGCCCGGCACGTCGGGGGTGTTGAGCAGGGTCAGCTTGGCTTCGTTGGCGGTGAAGGCGATGCCGGAGATCAGCGGTTCTTCCATGGAATCCTCGTCTTTGTCGGAGTCTGCAATGATCAGGGTGCCGGGGCCATCCTCGAAGCTGGACAGCACGCGCAGCGCGACATTGTACTTGCCGGCGAATTCGACGGCGCGGATCTGCAATACCTTGGAGCCCAGGCTCGCCAGCTCGAGCATCTCCTCGACGGTGATGGTCTCGAGACGCTGGGCCTTGGAGCAGACCCGCGGGTCTGTGGTGTAGACGCCGTCGACATCGGTGTAGATCTGGCACTCGTCGGCACCCAGCGCCGCGGCCAGGGCCACGCCGGTGGTGTCGGAGCCGCCGCGGCCCAGGGTGGTGATGTTGCCCTCCTCGTCGACACCCTGGAAGCCGGCCACCACGACCACCTGGCCGTCGTCCAGGTCGGCCCGTAGCTCATCGGTCTCGATGCGCTGGATGCGCGCCTTGGTGTGGGCGCTGTCGGTCTGGATGCCCACCTGGGAACCGGTGTAGGAGGTCGCCGGCACGCCCAGCTTGTGCAGGGCCATGGCCAGCAGCGAGATGGTGACCTGCTCACCGGTGGAGACCAGCATGTCCATCTCGCGCGGCGTCGGCTCGTCGTTGATCTCGTTGGCCATGCTAATCAGGCGGTTGGTCTCGCCGCTCATGGCGGAGACCACGACCACGACCTGATGGCCGTCGTCGCGGAAGCCCTTGACCTTCTCGGCCACGGCCTTGATGCGCTCCACGGAGCCCACCGAAGTGCCGCCGAACTTCTGTACGTATAGTGCCATATGCCGTTTTCCCTCGTAGGTCGAGCGGGTAGCGCCCGGATGAGTGAAAGGTGAATGAATGTGGCCAGGGCCGGGGCATCGCTGCCACCGGCCCTGGGAAAGCGGTTACTGGAGCCGCGACTCGACCCAGCCCGGTACGCTCTCGAGCGCCCCGGGCAGGGCCGCCACGTCGTTGCCGCCGGCCTGGGCCATGTCGGGTCGGCCGCCACCCTTGCCGCCGACCTGGGAGGCCACGTGGTTGACCAGTTCACCGGCCTTGACGCGGCCGGTGAGGTCCTCGGTGACGCCGGCGATCAGGCTCACCTTGCCGGCACTCTCGTCGGCCACGCCCAGCACCACGATGCCGGAGCCCAGCTTGGTCTTGAGCTGGTCGAGCATGCCGCGCAGCTCCTTGCCGGACACCCCCTCGAGTCGGGTGGCCAGCACCTTGACCCCGTTGACCTCCCGGGCCTGGCTGAGCATGTCGCTGCCGGCGGCGCTGGCGAGCTTGGCCTTGAGCCGCTCGAGTTCCTTCTCCAGGGTGCGGTTGCGCTCGAGCAGCGACTCGACCCGCTCCTCCGCCTGCTCCGGCTTGGCCTTGAGCCGCTCGCCGATGCGATTCAACCGGGCCTCCTGCTCGCGGAACCAGGCGAGTGCCCCTTCGCCGGTGATCGCCTCGATACGACGCACACCGGAGGCGATGCCGGTCTCGCTGACGATATGGAAGCAGCCGATGTCGCCGCTGCGCGCCACGTGGGTGCCCCCGCACAACTCGATGGAGAAGTCGTCATCGCCGATGGTCAGCACCCGGACGTCGTCGGCGTACTTGGCCTCGAACAGTGCCGCGGCGCCCTTGGCCTTGGCCTCGTCGAGGCTCATGTGCTCGATGCGTGTCGGGGCATTGGCGAGGATCTGCTCGTTGACCAGGCGCTCCACCTCGTCCAGCTGCTCCGGCGTCATCGCCTCGAAATGGCTGAAGTCGAAGCGCAACCGCTCGGGGGTCACCAGCGAGCCCTTTTGCTGGACATGGTCGCCCAGCACCAGGCGCAGCGCCTGGTGCATCAGGTGGGTGGCCGAGTGGTTGCGCACCGTGGCCGCTCGCAGCCTGGCGTCGACCTGTGGGCGCACCTCGACCCCCACCGCGAGAGCGCCCTCGAGCAAAACGCCGTGGTGCAGGTGGTGGCCGGCCTGCTTCTGGGTGTCGGTGACCAGGAAGCGGCCGCCGTCGTCGAGGTGCAGGTAGCCGGTGTCGCCCACCTGGCCGCCCGACTCGCCGTAGAAGGGCGTGCGGTCGAGTACCACCACGGCCTTCTGCTCGGGCTCCAGCGCCGCCAGCTCGTTGCCGGCGCTGTCGACGATGGCGGTGACCCTGGCGCGATCCTCCAGGCGGTCGTAGCCGGTAAAGGCGGTCTCGCCCTCGAGCTCCAGGGCGGCAGCGTAGTCGGCGCCGAACTGGCTGGCGGCGCGCGCCCGCTCCCGCTGGGCCTCGAGCTCGCGCTCGAAGCCTGCCTCGTCGAGGGTCACGCCGCGCTCGCGACAGACGTCGGCGGTGAGGTCATAGGGGAAGCCATAGGTGTCGTAGAGCTTGAACACCGTCTCGCCGGGCAGCACCTCGCCGTCGAGACCGCCCAGCGCCTCCTCGAGCAGGCGCATGCCGTGCTCGAGGGTGCGGGCGAACTGCTCCTCCTCCTTGAGCAGGATGCGCTCGATCTGGTGGCGCGCCCGACGCAGCTCCGAGAAGGCCTCGCCCATCTCGGCGTCCAGCGCCCCCACCAGCTTGTGGAAGAAGCTGCCCTTGGCGCCCAGCTTGTGGCCGTGACGGATGGCGCGGCGGATGATCCGGCGCAGCACATAGCCGCGCCCCTCGTTGGAGGGCAGCACGTCGTCGGCGATCAGGAAGGCGCAGGAGCGGATATGGTCGGCGATCACCCGCAGCGACGGCGTGGTGGTGTCGTCATGGCCGGTGGCGCGGGCCGCGGCCTCGAGCAGGCTCTGGAAGAGATCGATCTCGTAGTTGGAGTGCACGCCCTGCATCACCGCGGCGATGCGCTCCAGCCCCATGCCGGTGTCGATGGACGGCTTGGGCAGCGGGTTCAGGGTGCCGGCCGCGTCGCGGTCGAACTGCATGAACACCAGGTTCCAGATCTCGATGTAGCGATCGCCGTCCTCCTCGGGGCTGCCGGGAGGCCCGCCCCACACCTCGGGGCCGTGGTCGAAGAATATCTCGGAGCTGGGGCCGCAGGGGCCGGTGTCGCCCATCTGCCAGAAGTTGTCCTCGTCGAGCTTGGAGAAGCGCGCCGGATCGATCCCCATCTCGTCCTTCCAGATGCGCTCGGCCTCGTCGTCGCTGACATGCACCGTGACCCACAGCTTCTCCTTCGGCAGGCCCAGCACCTCGGTGAGGAAGACCCAGGCGAAGCGGATGGCGTCACGCTTGAAGTAGTCGCCGAAGCTGAAGTTGCCCAGCATCTCGAAGAAGGTGTGGTGGCGGGCGGTATAGCCGACGTTGTCGAGGTCGTTGTGCTTGCCGCCGGCACGCACGCAGCGCTGGGACGAGGCCGCCCGCACGTAGGGGCGCGGGTCGCGGCCGAGGAAGACGTCCTTGAACGGCACCATGCCGGCGTTGGTGAACAGCAGGGTCGGGTCGTTGCCCGGCACCAGGGAGCTGGACGGCACGACGGTGTGGCCGTGCTGTTCGAAGAAACTCAGAAAGGCCTGTCTGATATCTGCGCTTTTCATGGGGTATCCGTGGCGATGGCATGGTGACCCGGCGGGCAGGCGGGAGTCCGGCGAGAGCCGGAAACGCCGCGCCGGCGCGCGCTGCTCGCGCCACCCGGGCTTTCGCAAAGGGAGCTATTATACCGCAGTTGTCAAGCGACTGAAGAGGGCCGCCCGGACGGGCCCAGGCCTATCGCAGTGAGCGTTTTTTTCACACCCTCGCGGAGTCGGGGCTACCCCGGGGGCAGGCCCGCCCCCGGCGCCCCGCGGCTAGACTAGCCCTGTTCAGGCGCTTCGTCCCAGGCGTGGGCCAGGGCGTGGCGCAGCTGGTCGAACGCGAACCCGCGGCCGGCCAGGAAGCGCTCGCGGCGGGCACGCTCGCGAGGGGTGTCGCCGGGGCCGGTGAAGCGCCGCGCCAGGGCATCGCAGGCCAGGGCGAACCAGTCGGCCTCGCCCTGGCCCTCGAGTTCGGCGAAGGCGTCACGGATCCGCTCGCGATCGATGCCGCGCCGCTCGAGCTCGGCGCGGATCTTCAGCGGACCCTGCCCTCGAGCGATCCGCGAGCGCAGGAAGCTCTCGGCGAAGCGGGCGTCGGACTGCAGCCCCTGCTCGGCCAGGGCGTCGAGGCAGGCCTGGATGTCGGCCGCTTCATGGCCGCGGGCAGACAACCGCTCGAGCAGCTCGGCGCGAGAGTACTCGCGCCGCGCCAGCAGGCGGATGGCATCGTCCCGGGGGGTCGCGTCGCGACCGGGGGCTGGCTGGTCGGGCATCGTTTAGAGCAGGTCGTCCTCGCGCGCCTCGGCGCCGGCCACCGCCACCTCGGCCTCCTCCTTCTTCGGCTCCGGTGCGGCGAGCAGCTGGGCGCGGATCTGGCTCTCGATCTCCTCCATGATGGCCGGGTTGTCCTCGAGGAACTGGGCGGCATTGGCCTTGCCCTGGCCGATCTTGTTGCCCTGGTAGCTGTACCAGGCGCCGGCCTTGTCGACCAGCTTGCACTGCACGCCCAGGTCGATCACCTCGCCGGCATGGTAGATGCCCTTGCCGTAGAGGATCTGGAACTCGGCCTGGCGGAACGGCGGCGCCACCTTGTTCTTGACCACCTTGACCCGCGTCTCGTTGCCGGTCACCTCGTCGCCCTGCTTGACCGAGCCGGTGCGGCGGATATCGAGACGCACGCTGGCGTAGAACTTCAGCGCATTGCCCCCGGTAGTGGTCTCGGGGCTGCCGAACATCACGCCGATCTTCATGCGGATCTGGTTGATGAACACCACCATGCAGTTGGCGTTCTTGATGTTGCCGGTGATCTTGCGCAGCGCCTGGGACATCAGGCGCGCCTGCAGGCCGACGTGGGAGTCGCCCATCTCGCCCTCGATCTCGGCCCGCGGGGTGAGCGCGGCCACCGAGTCGATGATGATCACGTCGACGCCGCCGGAGCGCACCAGCATGTCGCAGATCTCGAGGGCCTGCTCGCCGGTGTCTGGCTGGGAGACCAGCAGGTCGTCGAGGTTGACGCCGAGCTTCTCGGCATAGCTGGGGTCCAGGGCGTGCTCGGCATCGATGAAGGCGCAGGTCTTGCCCTGCTTCTGGGCCTGGGCGATCACCGACAGGGTCAGCGTCGTCTTGCCCGAGGACTCCGGCCCGAAGATCTCCACCACCCGACCCAGCGGCAGACCGCCGATGCCGAGCGCGATATCGAGCCCGAGCGAGCCGGTGGACACCGACGGCATGACCACCCGCGGGGCATCGCCGAGGCGCATCACGGTGCCCTTGCCGAACTGGCGATCGATCTGGGAAAGCGCAGCATTCAGCGCCTTGGAACGGTTGTCGTCCTGAGCCATCACGGGTCTCCTGGCAATGGAATGAAACGAGAGAAATGGATTGGGTACTGTATGACTGCACAGTAGTATGGCGAAAAAAACCTCGCTCGGCCAGCATCGGCGACGGGGGCGCGTCAGTCGCGCTCCAGCTGCCGGATCAGCCCGACCAGGGCCTCGCGCACCGCCTGCTCGCGCACCGCGCGACGATCGCCGGGAAAGTGGCGACGGACCGCCTGCTGGTGCTCGCCGTCGCCCCAGGCCAGCCAGACGGTGCCCACCGGCTTCTCGGGGCTGCCGCCCCCCGGGCCGGCCACCCCGCTGATCGCCACGCCGAGGTCCGCGCCGCTGTCGCGGCAGGCGCCGGCGACCATGGCCTCGACCACCTCGCGACTGACCGCGCCGTGCTCCGTGAGGGTCGCTTCCGGGACCCCCAGCAGGCGGGTCTTGGCGCCGTTGGCATAGGTCACATAGCCGGTCTCGAACCAGTCGGAGCTGCCGGCCACCGCGGTGATGGCGCTGGCCACCCCGCCGCCGGTGCAGGATTCGGCGGCCGTCACCGTCACGCCACGCTCGCGGCAGGCCCGCCCCAGGCGTTCGGCGAGCAGCGTCAGGTCGAGATTGGCCAGGCTAGCGGCACTGTGGGACATCGCATCGCTCCTGAAGGAATTTGCGTCGACTTTTCCGTACAATACTGCCTTTGTTCGCGACATGCAGGCCGCGGCACACCACGCTGCCGCGGCCCCACGGAACCCGACGGAGTATCACAGGAACCCCATGTCCCAGGCCAGCGCCCAGCATACGCCGATGATGGCCCAGTACCTCAAGATCAAGCGCGAGCATCCGGACGTGCTGCTCTTCTACCGCATGGGCGACTTCTACGAGCTGTTCTTCGACGACGCCAGGCGCGCCGCGTCCCTGCTCGACATCACCCTGACCCAGCGCGGCCAGTCCGCCGGCAAGCCGATTCCCATGGCCGGGGTCCCCTACCACAGCGCCGAAGGCTACCTGGCCCGCCTGGTGGCCGCCGGCGAGTCGGTGGCGATCTGCGAGCAGATCGGCGATCCGGCGACCAGCAAGGGACCGGTGGAGCGCCGCGTGGTGCGCATCGTCACCCCGGGGACCCTCTACGACGAGGCGCTGCTCGACGCCCGCCGCGACAACCTGCTGGTCGCCCTGCATCCGCGAGGCGAATGCTGGGGGCTGGCCTGGCTGGAGCTCTCCAGCGGCCGCTTCAGCGTGCTGGAAGTCGAGGGCGAGGGCGAGATGCTGGCCGAGCTCCAGCGCCTGGACCCGGCCGAGCTGCTGGTCCCCGAGGGCCTGGCGCTGCCGCCGGGCCTCGACGGGCGCCGCGGCCTGCGTCGCCAGAGCGACTGGCTGTTCGACCTGGAGAGCGCCAGCCGCACCCTATGCGACCAGTTCCAGGTCCAGGACCTGCGCGGCTTCGGCTGTGCCCACCTGGAAGCGGCACTGACCGCCGCCGGGGTGCTGATCGACTACGCCCGCGACACCCAGCGCTCGCGACTGCCCCATGTCACCGCCATCGGCGTGGAGAGCCGCGACGATGCCGTGGTGATCGATGCCGCCAGCCGCCGCAACCTGGAGATCGACACCAACCTCGGCGGCACCGCCGACAACACCCTGGCCAGCGTGCTCGATACCACCGCCACCGCCATGGGCTCGCGGCTGCTCAAGCGCTGGCTCAACCGGCCGCTGCGTGACCGCGACCAGGTCGCGGCGCGCCAGGCGGCGGTGGCCCTGCTGCTCGACGTCGAGGGCTTCGTGGCGCTGCGCGAGGCACTCAAGGCGATCGGCGACATGGAGCGCATCCTGGCGCGGGTCGCGCTCTACAGCGCCCGCCCGCGGGATCTCGCCCGGTTGCGCGACGCCCTCGCGGCCCTGCCCGGGCTGGAGCGGGAACTCGCCGTCTACAGCGAGGGCACGGCCCTCGACGAGCTGCGCCGGCACATTCGCCCCTACCCCGCGCTGGCCGACACCCTGACCCGCGCCCTGGTCGAGAACCCACCGGTGGTCATCCGCGACGGCGGGGTGATCGCCGAGGGCTTCGACGCCGAGCTCGACGAGCACCGCGGGCTCGCCGAGCACGCCGGCGACTACCTGGTCCGGCTCGAGACCCGCGAGCGGGAACGCACCGGCCTGCCCGGGCTCAAGGTCGGCTACAACCGGGTCCATGGCTACTACATCGAGATTCCCCGCGCCCAGGCCCGCGACGCCCCGGCGGACTATGTCCGCCGCCAGACCCTGAAGAACGCCGAGCGCTTCATCATCCCCGAGCTCAAGGAGTTCGAGGACAAGGCGCTGTCGGCGAAGTCCCGCGCCCTGGCCCGGGAGAAGCTGCTCTACGACGGCCTGCTCGACACCCTCAACGCCGACCTCGATGCGCTGCAGGCCACCGGCCGCGCCCTGGCGGCGCTGGACGTGCTGTGCGCCTTCGCCGAACGCGCCCAGGCGCTGGACTTCTCGCGCCCCCAACTGCTCGAGCCCCCCGGCATCAGCATTCGCGGCGGCCGTCATCCGGTGGTGGAGCAGGTCAGCGAGACGCCCTTCGTGCCCAACGACCTGGTGATGGATGACACGCGGCGGATGCTGGTCATCACCGGGCCCAACATGGGCGGCAAGTCCACCTACATGCGCCAGGCCGCGCTGATCACCCTGCTCGCCCACACCGGCAGCTTCGTGCCGGCGGACGCGGCGGAGATCGGCCCGGTCGATCGCATCTTCACCCGCATCGGCTCCTCCGACGACCTCGCCGGCGGGCGCTCCACCTTCATGGTGGAGATGACCGAGACCGCCAGCATCCTGCACAACGCCACCGACCACAGCCTGGTGCTGATGGACGAGATCGGTCGCGGCACCAGCACCTTCGATGGCCTGTCGCTGGCCTGGGCCAGCGCCGAGCACCTGACCCGCTCGCGGGCCTTCACGCTGTTCGCCACCCACTACTTCGAGATGACGGCGCTGGCCGACCAGGCCGGGAGCGTGGCCAACGTGCACCTGACGGCGGCGGAACACAGGGATGGCATCGTCTTCATGCACCGGGTGGAAGAGGGACCGGCCAGCCAGAGTTACGGCCTGCAGGTGGCGCAACTCGCCGGCGTCCCCCCCGCGGTGATCGCCCGCGCCCGGGAGAAGCTCAGCCTGCTCGAGCAGCAGGAGATCGACCAGGGCAGCCGCCAGCTCGCCTCCGCAACGGACGGGCCCGGCGTACCGCAGCAGACCGACCTCTTCGCCAGCGCTCCCCACCCGCTGGTGGAGGAGCTCGGCGCCCTGGCCGTGGACGACCTGACGCCACGGCAGGCGCTGGAGCTGCTCTATCGCTGGAAGGGGACGGTATGAATGACCGACAATGGCAGCGGGGCACGCTTGCGGGAAAGCCCGCGCCACGACTAGAATGGCCCGATCAAATTATCAGGATTATAAGAACCACTTCTCTTATAACCATTCCTGAGTTACTCATTACCGGCCGCGGGCGACCCCGGCCCGAGGGAGGGAGACTGACATGACATTCGTCGTCACCGAGAACTGCATCAAGTGCAAGTACACCGACTGTGTCGAGGTCTGCCCGGTGGACTGCTTCTATGAAGGCCCCAACTTCCTGGTGATCCACCCCGACGAGTGCATCGATTGCGCCCTGTGCGAGCCCGAATGCCCCGCCGAGGCGATCTTCTCGGAGGACGAGCTGCCCGAGGGCCAGGAGCCGTTCATCGAGATCAACGCCGAGCTGGCGGAGGTGTGGCCGAACATCACCGAGAAGAAGGACCCGCTGCCCGACGCCGAGGAGTGGGACGGCAAGCCGGACAAGCTCGAGCAGCTCGAACGCTGATCCCGGTCACCTGGCACGCAAACGACGCCGCCGAATGTCTCGCGACATTCGGCGGCGTCGTTTCTGCCTTGAGCGAAGAAGGAGAACACCAGGCAAAAAGGCGGCCCGCAGGCCGCCCGCTCCCAGCCAATCCTTGGGCGGCTCCCTCCGCCCGACTCCTGTGGCGCCTTCCCTGCCCGGAAGCGGCTTCCTGTCGCACCAGGCGCACCACACTTGCATCCCGTTGCATCCTGCCGAGAGAACCTTGCCGTTCTCCCTTGTCCCATGACCATTGTGGCAGCCCTGCGCTGCAGCACAACCCTCCCCCGGCCGCGCATCTTTCGCGAGCCAGCGCAAGCCGGCTCGGATGAGGCCAAATCAATCCAATAAAATCAACAACATAAAAAGACCGACACCGGAAGGTATCGGTCTTCGACAGGCGTGACGAGCGAATCTCTTCGGCTCTATGTAGGCAATTTCCTACAAAAGATCAGGCAAAAGACAACAGCGTTCGATTACTGCCCCTTGACGGCCGCACGCCCCGGGTAGCTCACCCGGTCGCCCAATTCCTGCTCGATCACCAGCAGGCGGTTGTACTTGGCGACACGATCGGAACGGCTCAGCGAACCGGTCTTGATCTGGCCGGCACTGGTGCCCACGGCGAGGTCGGCGATGGTGGTGTCCTCGGTCTCGCCGCTGCGGTGGGAGATCACCGCGGTGAAGCCGGCATCCTGGGCCATCTTGATGGCGTCCAGGGTCTCGGAGAGCGAGCCGATCTGGTTGAACTTGATCAGGATGGAGTTGCCGATCTGCTCGTCGATACCGCGCTTGAGGATCTTCGTATTGGTCACGAAGAGGTCGTCGCCGACCAGTTGCACGCGGTCGCCGAGCTTGTCGGTCAGCGCCTTCCAGCCGCCCCAGTCGGACTCGTCCATGCCGTCCTCGATGGAGACGATGGGATAGTCGTCGCACAGCTCGGCCAGGTAGTCGACGAAGCCTGCCGCATCGAAGGACTTGCCTTCACCGGACAGGTTGTACTTGCCATCCTTGTAGAACTCGGAGGAGGCGCAGTCGAGCGCCAGGGTCACGTCGCGGCCGAGCTCGTAGCCGGCATCGGCCACCGCCTGCTTGATGACCGCCAGCGCCTCGGCGTTGGAGGCCAGGTTCGGCGCGAAGCCGCCCTCGTCGCCCACCGAGGTGGCCAGGCCCTTGGCCGACAACACCTTCTTCAGGGCGTGGAAGATCTCGGCACCCATGCGCAGGCCTTCGCGGAAGTTCGGCGCGCCGACCGGCTGAACCATGAACTCCTGGATATCGACGTTGTTGTCGGCATGCTCGCCGCCGTTGAGGATGTTCATCATCGGCAGCGGCATCTGGTACCGGCCCGGCTGGCCGTAGAGCTCGGCGATGTGGGCGTAGAGCGGCATGCCCTTGGCGTTGGCGGCGGCCTTGGCGGCGGCCAGGGACACCGCGAGGATGGCGTTGGCGCCCAGCTTGGCCTTGTTGTCGGTACCGTCGAGCTCGAGCATGGCGTCGTCGAGGCCGCGCTGGTCACGGGCGTCGATGCCCAGTAGACGCTCACGGATGGGACCATTGACCGCCTCGACGGCCTTGAGTACCCCCTTGCCGAGATAGCGCGCCTTGTCGCCGTCGCGCAGCTCGAGCGCCTCGCGGGAGCCGGTGGAGGCGCCGCTCGGCGCGCAGGCCACGCCCGCCGCGCCACTCTCCAGGCGCACTTCGGCCTGCACGGTGGGATTGCCGCGGGAATCGAGCACCTCGAGGGCGTGAATGTCGACGATCTTGGTCATATGCGTTTTCCTTTTGTCGTGTCAGCGTGAAGAAGCGTGTTATTGGATCTCGAGCGGCGCGAACCCCTTCACCAGGTCATCGATGGCCTTGAGCTGGGTGAGGAAGGGCTCGAGCCTGTCCAGCGGCAACGCACAGGGGCCGTCGCACTTGGCGTTGTCGGGGTCCGGATGGGCCTCCAGGAAAAGCCCGGCCAGCCCCACGGCGACACCGGCACGGGCCAGCTCGGCGACCTGGGCGCGACGGCCGTCGGCGCTGTCCGCCCGCCCGCCGGGGCGTTGCAGCGAGTGGGTGACGTCGAAGAACAGCGGATAGCCGGTCTGCTTCATGTCACCGAAGCCGAGCATGTCGACCACCAGGTTGTTGTAGCCGAAGCTCGAACCCCGCTCGCAGAGGATCAGGCGGTCATTGCCGGCCTCCTCGCACTTGCGGATGATGTGGCGCATCTCGTGGGGCGCCAGGAACTGCGGTTTCTTGATGTTGATCACCGCCCCGGTCTCGGCCATGGCCACCACCAGGTCGGTCTGGCGGGCCAGGAAGGCCGGCAACTGGATGATGTCGGCGACCTCCGCCGCCGGGGCGGCCTGCCAGGGCTCGTGTACGTCGGTGATCACCGGCACCTCGAAGCGCGCCTTCACCTCGGCCAGGATCTCCAGCCCCTTCTCCAGCCCCGGGCCGCGGAAGGAGTGGATCGAACTGCGGTTGGCCTTGTCGAAGCTGGCCTTGAACACGTAGGGCATGCCGAGCCGGCCGGTGACCTCGACATAGGCCCCGGCGACCTCGAGGGCGAGCTCCCGGGACTCGAGCACGTTCATGCCGCCGAACAGCATGAGCGGCAAGGAATTGCCGGCGGTGAGGCCGGCAAAGTCGATGTGACGTTCGGATCTGGACGCGGTCATGACAGACATGGGCCTCACTCCTGGTGCGAGGGCTGGACACGGGTACGTGCCGCCTTGTGCTCCAGCGCCGCATTGACGAAGCCGGTGAACAGCGGATGGCCGTCACGGGGCGTGGAGGTGAACTCCGGGTGGAACTGGCAGGCCACGAACCAGGGGTGGTCCGGCAACTCGACCATCTCCACCAGGGAATTGTCGACGCTCTTGCCGGAGACCACCAGGCCGGCCTTCTCCAGCGCCTCGACGAACTGGTTGTTGACCTCGAAGCGATGACGGTGACGCTCGACGATCTCGTCGGCGCCATAGGCCTCGCGGGCCCGGGTGCCGGCCGCGAGGTGACAGATCTGGCCGCCCAGACGCATGGTGCCGCCCAGGTCGGAGCCCGCATCGCGCAGCTCGATCTTGCCCTCGGCGTTGATCCACTCGGTGATCAGGCCCACCACCGGATGCTGGGTGTCGTGGGTGAATTCGGTGGAGTTGGCGTCTGCCCAGCCGGCCTTGTTCCGGGCGAACTCGATCACCGCCACCTGCATGCCGAGGCAGATGCCGAGGTAGGGAGTGCCGCTCTCGCGGGCATAGCGGGCGGTGGCGATCTTGCCTTCCACCCCGCGCTCGCCGAAACCGCCGGGGACCAGGATCGCGTCCTTGCCGGCCAGGCGCTCGGTGCCGTGGCGCTCGATGTCCTCGGAGTCGATGTAGTCGACGTTGACCTTCACCCGGGTCTGGATACCGGCGTGGATCAACGCCTCGTTGAGCGACTTGTAGGCGTCGAGCAGCTCCATGTACTTGCCGACCATGGCGATGTTGATCGACTTGAGCGGGTTGAGCTTGGCGTCGAGGACGTGCACCCACTCGCCGAGGTCGGCCTCGTCGGCCGTGAGGCGCAACTTGTCGCAGACGATCTCGTCGAGGCCGTGCTCGTGGAGCATCAGCGGGATGCGGTAGATGGTGTCGGCATCCTGCAGCGGGATGACCGCGCGCTCTTCCACGTTGGTGAACAGCGCGATCTTGCGGCGCTCGGCTTCCTCGAGCTCGACCTCGCTGCGGCAGATCAGGATATCGGGCTGGATACCGATGGAGCGCAGCTCCTTGACGCTGTGCTGGGTCGGCTTGGTCTTGGTCTCCCCCGCCGTCTTTATATAAGGCACTAACGTAAGGTGCATGAAGATCGCCCGGCTCGCACCCAGCTCGCTTCTGATCTGGCGGATCGACTCCAGGAAGGGCAGCGACTCGATGTCGCCGACGGTGCCGCCGATCTCGACGAGTGCCACGTCGAAGCCCTCGCCGCCGGCATAGACACGGCGCTTGATCTCGTCGGTGATGTGGGGGATCACCTGCACGGTGCCGCCCAGGTAGTCGCCGCGGCGCTCGCGACGCAGCACGTGCTCGTAGACACGCCCGGTGGTGAAGTTGTTGCCCTGGGTCATCTTCGTGCGGATGAAGCGCTCGTAGTGACCGAGGTCGAGGTCGGTCTCGGCGCCATCCTCGGTGACGAACACCTCGCCGTGCTGGAAGGGGCTCATGGTGCCGGGATCGACGTTGATGTACGGATCCAGCTTGAGCATGGTGACCTTGAGGCCGCGCGCCTCGAGAATCGCCGCCAGCGAGGCCGACGCGATGCCCTTGCCGAGTGAGGACACAACGCCGCCGGTCACGAAGATATATCGTGTCATGGAGAACCTGTCGAATCGTGATCATGAGGCGTGGCAGGAAACCGCGCCGGGATGGGACGACAGACTAGCAGAATACGACCAATGGCTCAATTTTGGCCAGGCCAGAGGAGGCCATACAGGAGCAGGGCTGGCTAGAGAAGCGACTTTGCAAGGACGCTGACAGAGAGCGAAGCGACTAGCGGCGATCGACAGGGATGTCGATCGAGGGCCGGCAAGAGGGACCTTGTTCCGGCCCGACGCGCAAGTCGCAAGCGAGATGTCAGGGTTTCGTCCTTGTGCGTCGCGAGTCTGCCAGCGCTGCTCCGGTGGCCAGCACCCGCGGCTGTTCCGGCGACAGGTCTTCGCGGAGGCGCTGTGAACCCCTCCCTGGGCGCTACATTCTTCATCCATGAAGAATGACCTCCGCTCCGACCCGTCCCCGGCGCCGCTCACCCTTGGTGGAGCCATCGCGCTCGAGCTTCGAGCTTCGAGCTTCGAGCTTCGAGCTTCGAGCTTCGAGCTTCGAGCTTCGAGCTTCGAGCAGGATGGTACCTCCGCCCTGCCCGAGGCCCGAAGCCCGCGGCTCGTGGCTTACACCCCCAGGTAGTCGAGGATGCCCTCGCCGGCCTGGCGGCCCTCGTAGATGGCGGTGACCACCAGGTCGGAGCCGCGCACCATGTCGCCACCGGCGAAGATCTTCTCGTTGGTGGTCTGGAAGGCATAGGCGCCCTCTTCCGGCGCCTTGACCCGGCCGCGCTCGTCGAGCTCGATGCCCACGGTCTCGAACCAGGGCGCCGGGCTCGGCTGGAAGCCGAAGGCGATGACCACGGCATCGGCGGGGACGATCTCCTCGGAGCCCGGCACCACCTCGGGGCGCTGGCGGCCGTTCTCGTCGGGCTCGCCCAGGCGGGTGCGCACTACCTTGACGCCCTCGACCTTGCCCTCGCCCACCACCGCGACCGGCTGGCGGTTGAACAGGAACTCGACGCCCTCCTCGCGGGCGTTGGCCACCTCGCGACGCGAGCCCGGCATGTTCTCCTCGTCGCGACGATAGGCACAGGTCACGCTCGCCGCGCCCTGGCGGATCGAGGTGCGGTTGCAGTCCATGGCGGTGTCGCCGCCACCCAGCACCACCACCCGCTGATCCTCGAAGGTGATGTAGTCGCGGGGGTCCTTCTCGAAGCCCAGGCAATGGTTGACGTTGGCGATCAGGAAATCGAGCGCCTTGTGCACCCCCGGCAGGTCCTCGCCCGGGAAGCCCCCCTCCATGTACTTGTAGGTACCCATGCCGAGGAAGACCGCGTCATACTCCTCGAGCAGGGTGTCGAAGGCGATGTCGCGGCCGATCTCGACGCCGAGACAGAACTCCACGCCCATCTCCTCGAACACCGCCCGGCGGCGCTCCATGACGTTCTTCTCGAGCTTGAACTCGGGGATGCCGAAGGTCAGCAGGCCCCCGATCTCCGGGTACTTGTCGAACACCACCGGCTTGACGCCGTTGCGCACCAGGATGTCGGCGCAGCCGAGCCCCGCCGGGCCGGCCCCGATCACCGCCACCTTGCGGTCGGTCCAGGTCACCTTGGACATGTCCGGGCGCCAGCCCATGGCGAAGGCGGTATCGGTGATGTACTTCTCCACCGAACCGATGGTCACCGCCCCGAAGCCGTCGTTGAGGGTGCAGTCCCCCTCGCACAGGCGGTCCTGGGGACAGACCCGGCCGCACACCTCGGGCAGGGTATTGGTCTTGTGCGACAGCTCGGCGGCCTCGAGGATGTTGCCCTCGGATACCAGCTGCAGCCAGTTGGGAATGTAGTTGTGAACCGGGCACTTCCACTCGCAGTAGGGGTTGCCGCAGTGCAGGCAGCGATGCGCCTGGCTGGCCGCCTCCTGGGGCTTGTAGGGCTCGTAGATCTCGGCGAACTCCCGCGAGCGGGTCCGCGCTTCCTTCTTCTTCGGGTCCTGGCGACCCACGTCGATGAACTGGAAATCGTTGCTCAGACGGTTTGCCATGGTCTCTGCTCCTCTCTGCCTGGCTTACTCGGGACGCCGACGGGATTCAGCGAGCAGGCCATTGAGGCTCGCTGCCTTGGGCTTCACCAGCCAGAAGTGGCGAATGAAGTCGCTGAAGTCCTCGAGGATCGCCTGGCCCCGGGCAGAGCCGGTCTCGGCGACGAACTCCTCGACGACCTCCCGCAGGTGACGCCGGTAGGCCTCCATGGCCTCGGTGTTCACTCGGTGGATCTCCACCAGTTCATGGTTGTACTTGTCGACGAAGGCGCGGTCCTCGTCGAGCACGTAGGCGAAGCCACCGGTCATGCCGGCACCGAAGTTGACCCCGGTCTCGCCGAGCACGCAGATCATGCCCCCGGTCATGTACTCGCAGCAGTGGTCTCCGGCTCCTTCGATCACCGCATGGACGCCGGAGTTGCGCACCCCGAAGCGCTCGCCGGCGGTGCCCGCGGCGAACAGCTTGCCGCCGGTGGCGCCATACAGGCAGGTGTTGCCGATGATCGCCGTCCGGTGGCTCTCGAACCGACTGCCCGCCGGCGGCACGATCACCACCTTGCCGCCGTTCATGCCCTTGCCGACGTAGTCGTTGGCATCGCCCTCCAGGTAGAGGTGCAGGCCGCGGGCGTTCCACACGCCGAAGCTCTGGCCGGCCACGCCCTTGAAGCGCGCGGTGATCGGCGCGTCCTCGAGCCCCTCCTCGCCATAGCGCTTGGCGATGGCGCCGGAGGTCAGCGCCGCCACGGAGCGGTCGCAGTTGGTGATGGTGAACTCGAACTCGCCACCGGACTTCGACTCGATGGCATCCTTGAGCGCCTCGAGCACCTCCTGGTTCTTGGCACCCGGGTCATGGGGCACATTGCGACTGACCCGACAGAACTGCGGGGCGTCCTCGGGCACGAAGTCGTTGGCGAGCAGCGGCGTCAGGTCGAGGTTGCGCTGCGACGGCGTGATGCCCTCGAGCACCTCGAGCAGGTCGGTGCGCCCGATCAGGTCGGTGAGCCTCCTCACCCCCAGCATGGCCATCAGCTCGCGCACCTCCTCGGCGATGAAGCGGAAGTAGTGCTTGACCATGTCGACGGTGCCGCGGAAGTGCTCGTCGCGCAGGTAGTCGTGCTGGGTAGCGACGCCGGTGGCGCAGTTGTTGAGGTGACAGATGCGCAGGTACTTGCAGCCCAGCGCCACCATGGGCGCGGTGCCGAAGCCGAAGCTCTCGGCGCCGAGGATCGCCGCCTTGACCACGTCGAGGCCGGTCTTCAGGCCACCGTCGGTCTGCAGGCGAATCTTGTCGCGCAGGCCGTTGATGCGCAGCGCCTGGTGTACCTCGGGCAGGCCCAGCTCCCAGGGAGAACCGGCATGCTTGATCGAGGTCAAGGGGCTCGCCGCGGTGCCGCCGTCATAACCGGAGACGGTGATCAGGTCGGCATAGGCCTTGGCCACGCCGGTGGCGATGGTGCCGATGCCGGGCTCGGAAACCAGCTTCACCGACACCTGGGCATCCGGATTGACCTGCTTGAGGTCGAAGATCAGCTGCGCCAGGTCCTCGATGGAGTAGATGTCGTGGTGCGGCGGCGGCGAGATCAGGGTCACGCCGGGCACCGAGTAGCGCAGCCGGGCGATCAGGTCATTGACCTTGCCGCCGGGCAGCTGGCCGCCCTCGCCGGGCTTGGCGCCCTGGGCCACCTTGATCTGCAGCACCTCGGCGTTGACCAGGTAGGCCGGGGTGACGCCGAAGCGCCCCGAGGCGATCTGCTTGATCTTGGAGGAGCGAACGGTGCCGTAGCGGGCCGGATCCTCGCCGCCCTCGCCGGAATTCGAGCGACCGCCGGCCTCGTTCATGGCCTGGGCCAGGGCCTCGTGGGCCTCCGGCGACAATGCGCCCAGCGACATGCCGGCGCTGTCGAAGCGCGGGATCAGCTCCTCGATCGCCTCGACCTCGTCGAGCGGCACCGCCTCGGCGGCCGGCTTGAGCCTGAGCAGGTCACGAATGGTGGCCGGCGCCCGCTCGTTGACCAGCGCCGCGAATTTCTTCCACTTGGCGTAGTCGCCCTCCTGCACGGCCTGCTGCAGGGCCATCACCACGTCCGGGTTGTAGGCGTGGTACTCATGGCCGTGCACGTACTTGACCAGGCCGCCCTGGGAGATGCCCTTGCGGGGAATCCAGGCATCGCGGGCGAGCCACTCCTGCTGCAGCTGCAGCTCGGCGAAGCCGGTGCCCTCGATGCGCGAGGCCATGCCGGTGAAGCACAGCTCCATCACCTCGGAGGCAAGGCCCACGGCCTCGAACAGCTGGGAGCCGCGATAGGAGGCCAGGGTCGAGATGCCCATCTTGGAGAGGATCTTGAACAGCCCCTTCTGCAACCCCTTGCGGTAATTCTCGCGGGCATCGGCCGGGTTGCCGACCAGCTCGCCGGTGCGGTGCATGTCGGCCATGACCTGGTAGGCCAGCCAGGGGAAGACGGCGGTGGCGCCCACCCCGAACAGCACCGCCATCTGGTGGGCGTCGCGGGCATAGCCGGTCTCGACCACGAGATTGGCCCGCGGGCGCAGCGCCAGGCGACCCAGGTGGTGGTGCACGGCACCGACGGCCAGGGCGGCGTGGATCGGCAGCTGCCCCTGCGCGAGGTTGGCATCCGACAGCACCAGGACCACCTTGCCGTCGCGCACCGCGGCCTCGGCCTGGCGACAGAGCTCGACGATCGCTCCCCTGAGGCCAGTCTGCTCGGGGTCATAGCCGAGCGACAGGACATGACTGGCGAAGGCGGGATCGTCCTGGTCCACCAGCGCGGAGAACTTGCGCGGCGAGAGGACCGGCGTCGTCAGGATGATGCGGTGGGCGTGGCCGGGGGTCGCCTGGAAAACGTTGAGCTCGGGCCCGATGCAGGTCTCCAGCGACATCACGATCGCTTCGCGCAGCGGGTCGATGGCCGGGTTGGTGACCTGGGCGAACTTCTGGCGGAAGTAGTCGGTGAGCAGCCGCTGCTTGCCCGACAGCACCGCCATGGGGGTGTCGTCGCCCATGGAGCCGACCGCCTCCTGGCCACTCTCGGCCAGCGGACGCAGCAGCTGGTCGCGCTCCTCGAAGCTGATCTGGAACATCTTCTGCTGCACGTTCAGCGCATCGACGCTCATGGTCTGGAAGCTGGCGAGTTCGGTGAGCGCGGACTCGAGGTAGTTGGCTTCCTGCTTCAACCAGCGCTTGTAGGGATAGGCCGACTTGAGGCGTTCGTCGATGTCGCTGGTGTGCAGCACCTCGCCGGTCTCGGTATCCACGGCCAGTATCTGGCCCGGGCCGACGCGCCCCTTGGCCACAACGTCCTCGGGCTTGTAGTCGTAGGTGCCGATCTCGGACGCCAGGGTGATGTAGCCGTTACGGGTGATCACCCAGCGGGCCGGACGCAGGCCGTTGCGGTCGAGCATGCAGACCGCCTGGCGACCATCGGTCATCACCACCCCGGCCGGGCCGTCCCAGGGCTCCATGTGCATGGAGTTGTACTCGTAGAAGGCGCGCAGGTCGCCGTCCATGATCTCGACGTTCTGCCAGGCCGGGGGCACCATCATGCGCACGGCACGGTGCAGCTCCATGCCGCCGGTCAGCAGCACCTCGAGCATGTTGTCCATGCTCGAGGAGTCGGACCCGGTGGTATTGACGATCTCCTCGAGCTCGGCGATGTCGGGCAGCCGCTCGTTGACGAAGTTCTCCTTGCGCGAGTTCGCCCAGCCCCGGTTGGCCTCGATGGTGTTGATCTCGCCGTTGTGGGCCAGCAGGCGGAACGGCTGGGCCAGCGGCCAGCGCGGCGCGGTGTTGGTGGAGAAGCGCTGGTGGAAGACGCAGATGGCGGTCTCCAGGCGTTCGTCCCCCAGGTCGCGGTAGAAGGCCGGCAGGTCCACCGGCATCACCAGCCCCTTGTAGGAGACCACTTCCGGCGACAGCGAGCAGACATAGAAGTCCTCGTCGTCGCGCAGCGCCTGCTCGGCACGCCGGCGGGCCATGTAGAGATCCACGTCGAAGTTGCCGGCATCTTCGCCACCCGGCTCGACGAACAGCTGGCGGATGCGCGGCAGGCAGTCCAGGGCCATGGGGCCGCAGACGCTCGGGTCCACCGGCACCTCGCGCCAGCCCAGCACCTTCAGGCCACGGGCCTCGAGCTCGGCCTGCAGGGTCTCGCGCCCGCGGCTCTCGCGCGCATCGTCGTCGGGCAGGAAGACCGCGCCGACCGCATACCGGCTGCCCAGCTCGACCCCGAGGGACTCCTGTGCCACCTCGCGCATGAAGGCATCCGGCATCTTCAGCAGCAGGCCGCAGCCGTCGCCGGTCTTGCCGTCGGCGGCGATGCCGCCGCGGTGGGTCATGCAGGTCAGGGATTCGATGGCGGTCTTGAGAAGGTCGTGACTGGCCTGCCCTTCCATATGGGCGATCAGGCCGAACCCGCAGTTGTCACGGAACTCGCCGGGCTGGTGAAGACCTCTGTTCATGGGCATGCCTCGGATAGGGATGTTTCTTTCTCAGCCAATGCGTGATATTCTATTTGGTTTTCTTTTTATCATTGTCACCATCGAGTGCATCGACTGCGCGGCAAAAAAGGCTAACAAGGATAGCGAGCCTGGTAGCCTCCACGCAATCATCCCGCCCCTCCCGCACCTCGAAAAACGATGGCAAATCCGGAACTTGCGACTCCCTTTCGGAAAAAAATCCCAACAAGTCAACGACTTGCAAAGCCCTTAAGCGGTTTTTAAACGAACGGGGCGAGAGATTAGACTTTAGTCTAAAATGCCACATCAACCCCATGCCGATCCGGCATACCGCATACGGATTGATGTATCGCCAGGGATTGCCGGACGGGTGACCGCCGCGCTGCCGGGCAGTGCCACCCCCTGGAAACCGCGCAGAGACGACGACGCCCGCACGTGGCGGGCGTCGACGACAAGCGATCACGGGGTCTCACCGGGATTCAGCGGCGCGGGAACTCCGCGAGCAGCGCCGTCAGCGTCTCGACGGGCGTCTCGTCATGCACGCAGGCATCCCCCAGGGCACGCAGCAGGATCAGCCGCAGACGACTGTCGAGGTTCTTCTTGTCCAGGCGCATGATGGCGAGGAAGTCGTCGACCGCCATGTCGGCCGGCACCGCCAGCGGCAGGGCCGCGGCCTCGAGGATGGCGCGCACCCTCGCCACCTCGGCCTCGGTAAGCCAGCCCAGGCGCTGCGAGAGCTCGGCGGCCATCAGCATGCCGACCCCCACCGCCTCGCCGTGCAGCCACTTGCCGTAGCCCTGGTGCGCCTCGATGGCATGCCCGAAGGTGTGCCCCAGATTGAGCAGCGCCCTCACCCCCTGCTCGGTCTCGTCCTCGGCGACGATCTCGGCCTTGAGCGCACAGCTGCGCTCGATGGCGCGGGTCAGGGCCGCGGCATCGAGGCCGCGCAGGGCGTCCATCTCCGCCTCCAGCCAGGCCAGGAAGTCGGCATCGCGGATCAGGCCGTACTTGATCACCTCGGCGAGCCCGGCCGAGAGCTCCCGCGGCGGCAGGGTGGCCAGGGTGTCGGTGTCGATCAGCACCGCCCGGGGCTGCCAGAAGGCGCCGATCATGTTCTTGCCACGCGGGTGATTCACCCCGGTCTTGCCGCCTACCGAGGAGTCCACCTGGGCCAGCAGGGTGGTCGGCACCTGGACGAAGGCCACGCCGCGCTGGTAACAGGCCGCGGCGAAGCCGACCATGTCGCCGATCACCCCACCGCCCAGGGCGACCAGGGTGCAGCGACGGTTGAAGCCGGCCTCGAGCAGGGCGTCCCAGATGCGACTGACGCTCTCCAGGGTCTTGGTCGCCTCGCCGTCGGGCAGCACCAGCTCGCGCACCTCGAGACCCTCCGGCAGGCCCCGCCTGACGCCTTCCAGGTAGAGCGGCGCCACCACCTCGTTGGTGACGATCATCACCTGGCGCCCGGCCAGGTAGGGAGCCAGCCATCGGGAGTCGCCGAGCAGGCCGGGGCCGATATGGATGGGGTAACTGCGCTCGCCCAGCGCCACCTGGAGGGTGCGCGGGGCGTCCGGGGAGTCGGTCATGGGGTCAGGCCTTGCATTGCAGGGGATCGACCAGGCGCGTGACGCGCCGCACGATCTCGTTGACCACGGCCCGCGGACCGCGGCGGTCGGTACGTACGATGATGTCGGCGGTGGCGCGGTAGAGCGGGTCGCGCAGGGCGAACATCTCGCGCAGCACCTGCTCGCGGTCGCCGCGCTGCAGCAACGGCCGGTTGCGGTCCTTGGCGGTACGCCTGAGCTGCTGCTCCACGGTGGTGAAGAGGTAGATCACGGTGCCGCGGTCGCGCAGGGCACGGCGATTCTCCTCGCGCAGCACCGCGCCCCCCCCGGTCGCGATGACCACCCCCTCGAGGTGGGTCAGCTCGTCGATCATCTGGGATTCGCGCTCGCGAAATCCCGCCTCGCCCTCGACGTCGAAGATCCAGGGGATGTCCGCGCCGCAGCGCGCCTGGATCTCGTGATCGCTGTCGAGGAAGTCGCGTGACAGTTCGGCCGCCAGCAGGCGGCCAATGGTGCTCTTGCCGGCCCCCATGGGGCCAATCAGTATCAGGTTGGGTAAGTCCAGCATCAGCGAATGGCCAGGCCGTCCTCCAGGATTCTGGGAGTGATGAAGACCAACAACTCCACTTTCTGGTTACTGCTCTCATTGAATCGGAAAAGCCGCCCCAGTACCGGAAGGTCGCCTAAGAACGGGGTCTTGGCCAGCCGGGTCAGCTCTTCAGTGGTGAGTATACCACCCAACACGACGGTCTCGCCGTTGTTGACCAACACCTGGGTCTGGATCTGGTTGGTGTCGATGGCGGGCACCCCGCCGAACTCCTGATCGGCGACGGTATCGTTGTTGATCATCAGGTCCATGATGATGCGGTTGTCCGGGGTGATCTGCGGGGTCACCTCCAGCGACAGCACCGCGTCCTTGAACTCCACGTTGGTCGCCCCGCTGGAGGTCGACTCCTGAAAGGGAATCTCCTGGCCCTGCTTAATCACCGCAGTGCGCTGGTTGGCGGTGATCACCCGCGGCTGGGAGATGGTCTGGCTCTTGTTCTCGCTCTCCAGCGCCCGCAGTTCGAGATCGAGCAGGATATCGCCGGACAGGTAACCGAAGGCCAGGGAGGTGAGGGGATCACGCCCATCGCCGCCAAGATCCACCGCCAGGCCGCCACGCGGAATCCGGACCAGTTCATCCGCGACAGGATCGAAGAAGACCTGATTGGGGTTATCGCCTGTGGCGGCGCCACCCAGATTGAAACCCTGCCGCGGGCCACCATCGCCCGCCCTGCCGCGATTCGAGGAAACCCCCCAGTTGACGCCCAGCTCCCGGGTGACGCCTTCACGGGCGATGACGATGCGCGCCTCGATCTGGACCTGGCGCACCGCCACGTCCAACTGGTCGAGGGTGCGCAGGATCTCGTCGATCTGCTCGGCGGTGTCCTGGATCAGCAGGGTGTTGGTGCGCTGGTCCACGGCCACCCGGCCACGCTCCGAGAGCAGGCCGAACCCCTCACCGCCGCGCAGCAGTTGCGCCAGGTCGTCCGCCTTGGCATAGCGCACCTGGACATACTCCGAGGTCAGCGGCGCCAGGGTCTCCATCTGGCTGCGCGCCTCGAGCTCCTGGCGCTCCATGTCGGCGAGCTCGGCGGCCGGCGCCACCACGATGACGTTGCCCTCCTGGCGGCTGGCCAGGCCATGGCTCTTGAGCACCAGGTCCAGGGCCTGGTCCCAGGGCACGTCCTGGAGGTTGAGGGTCACGCGCCCGGTGACGCTGTCGCTGGCCACCAGGTTGAGACCGGTGAAGTCGGCGATGATTGCCAGCACCGAGCGGACCTCGATGTCCTGGAAGTTGAGAGTGATGCGCTCGCCGGTGTAGGCGAACTGGTCGCGGACGCGCTGCTCGCGCTCCGCCGGGGTCACCGGCTGGGCCTCGATGGTCAGCCGGCGGCCGCTCTGGGTGGCGACCATGGCGAACTCGCTACTGGCCTCGATGTCCAGGGTCACGCCGTCGCGGCCGACCCGCGGCGTGATGCGCCGCAGCGGGGTACCGAAGTCGCTGACGTCGTAGACCTGGTTCAGGGCGTCGGGCAGCTCGACGCCGCGCAGGTCGGCGGTGATGCGATGGCGGCCGGCTTCGCGCACCCGCGCGTCGACGCCGGCACGGTCGAAGGTGATGATCAGCCGCCCGGCCCCGCCGTCGCCGCGGCGGAAGTCGATGTTCTCGATGCCGGGACCACCGACACTGGCCGGTGCCGGGCGCGATTCGCTGCCCGGGGCGGTCTCGGGGGCGGCCTCGGCGACCGGGGTGGCCACGCCGCCACCGATGGAGAGCCGCAGCCGGTCACCCTGCTGACGGGTGTTGTAGGGCAGCGGCCCCGCCAGGTCGAAGACCAGCCGGGTCCGGGAGCCGGCCTCCAGGGCGGTGACCTGCTCGACCCCGCCGATGCCGAGGTCGAAACGACGCTGATCGAGCCGACTGGAGGTATCCATCAGGTCGATGGTCAACCGGGCGGGATCGTCGAGCCGGTAGCCACGCACCTCGGGCACCGGTCCAGTGAAGCTCAGGTCCACTTCCAGCTCGCCGCCGCTGCCCTGGCGGAAGTCCAGCTCGTCCAGGGTGGAGGCCGCCAGGGCCACCGAGGAGACCGCCAGCAGCACCAGTGCCGCGAGTCCACGCATCGTCTGTGTCATCATTCCCTTCCCCCGCTGCAGTGTCGCCCGCCCCTGCGCGGCGCGACGACACCCCTGTTATCGGTTCTTCAAGCGCTGTCAGTCATCCAGCGACAGTCGTGTGCTGCGCTCGATCCAGCCACCGCGCCCCGTCGGCACCACTTCGACCAGTTGCACCGAGGCGCCCGTGATGCTGATGATGCGCCCGAAATCGCTGCCCAGGTAGTCGCCGACCCGCAGGCGATACACCTGACCGTCCGGTGCCCGCACCAGGGCCGAGGGTTGCCCACCCACCTGCAGGGTGCCCACCAGGTCGAGCTCGCCGAGCCCGTAGGCCTCCAGCGGCTCACGGGCCCGGGTCAAGTCCGGCGCCAGGCCCTCGGAGCCCCGGGGCGGCTGTTCCGCCTCCGGCAGCTGGGCGATGAAGGGGCTGCGCCGGCCGGCCTCGTCATAGGGCACCGCCTCGTACTCGGGAATCTCGGGCAGCTCCACCCGCGGCACCTGGCCGGGGTCGTTGCGGATCGCCGCGAGCTCGCGATCGAGGTCGCCCAGCTCGGGATCGGCACAACCGGCCAGCAGCATCACCAGCAGGCCGCCGGCGGGCCCCAACACCCTGCGCGCCGCGTTCATGGTGCCTCCTCTTCGCTCGGCCGGTAGCTGTAGGTCCGGGCCAGCATCGACAACTGCAGACGCTGGCCGCTGCCGCCTTCGGCGGGCGCCAGGGTGAAGTCGTGCTGGGTGACGATGCGTGGCAAGCCAGCGACACCCGCCAGGAAGGCCGCCACCCGATGGTAGTCACCCTGCACCTGGATATCGAAGGGCTGCTCGATGTAATGCTCCTGTGTCACCGGGCTGCGCAGGCGAATGGAGTCGATGGCCAGCTGGTTGTCGATGGCCGTTTCGCTGATGTCGTCGATCAGCGACGGTATCTCGGCACCGCTGGGCAGCATCTCCCGCAGTGTCTCCATGCGTACCTCTAGCCTGGCCATCTCTTCACGCATCACGGGCAGGTTGGCGGCCTGGGAAGCCTTGCTCTGGTAGTCGCGCAGCAGCTGGCGCTCCTCGGCCCGCATCCGGTCCAGCTCCTCGGCCCTGGGCGCCGCCAGGTACCAGTGCATGCCGGCAAAGGTCAGACCCAGGGCCAGCAGGCAGCAGATCAGCTGCAGCGACCAGGGCCAGCCGCCGGCCTCCTTGATGTCCAGTTCGCGCCAGTCCAGTGCACGCAACCGGCGCAGTTCCCCCTTGAGGCTCATGGCACCTCCTGTGCATTCTCGCCCGGATCGCCGGCCGGCATGTGCTGGCTCATGCTCAGGCTGAAGCGGCGGCGCTGACCATCTTCCCCGGTTTCCACCTCGGAGAGCATCGGTACCGAGAAGGCGTCGGTCGCCGCCAGGGCGCGCAGCTGGTCGGAGACCTGGCGATTGTTCTCGGCCAGGCCGACCAGCCGCAGGCTGCCCTGCTCACGAGAGAGCCGGGTGTAGTGCACTCCGTCGACCAGGCTGGTGACGAGATCGCTGAACACATGGACCGTCTGGGCGCGCCCCATCTGCAGGTCGGTGAAGACCTGGACCTGCTCGAGCATGCGCTCGCGGATCGCCTCCAGCTCGCTGAGCTCGAGGATGGCGGTGTCGAGCTGCCGGCTCTGGGCCTGGATATGGGCATTGCGCTGCTGCTGGGCCTCGAGCTGCTGTTCGTAGTGCCAGGTCATGCCGTAGCCGCCGCCGAGCCCCAGCACCGCCATCAACCCCAGCGCCAGGAAGAAACGCTTGCTGCGGCGGGCGCGAACCTCCTCCCGCCAGGGCAGCAGATTGATCTCGATGGTCATGGGCGGGACCTCATCGCCAGGCCGCAGGCCGTGAGCATGGCCGGGGCGTCACCGGCCAGGGTCTGCACGTCGATGCGGGTGTTGACCTTCATGCGCTGCAGGGGATTGGCGATCACCACCTCCATGCCGCTTTCCTGGCCCAGGCGCTCGGCCAGGCCGGGGATCACACTGGAGCCACCGGCCAGCACCATGCGCCGCACCTCGTGCTTGCGTCCGGCGGTGTAGTAGAGTTGCAGGGAACGGCCGACCTGTTGCACCAGGGTGTCGAGGAAGGGGTCGAGCACACTGCGCTGGTAATCCTCGGGCAATCCCCCGCGCTTCTTGGCCAGGCCCGCCTCTTCCAGGCTCAACCCGTAGCGATTGCGGATCTCCTCGGTGAGCTGGCGACCGCCGAAGACGGTATCGCGGCTGTAGACGATGCGCCCTTCGCGCAGTACATGGAAGGCATTCATGGTGGCACCGATGTCCACCAGGGCGACGCAGTCCTCCTCGCCCCCGGCGACCGGCAACTGATGGCGCAGCTCGGTGAAGGCACGCTCCATGGCGAAGGTCTCCACATCCACCGCCCCGGGGGTCAAGCCGGCCTGCAGCAGGGCGTCGGTCAGCTGGCCGACGTCCTGCTGGCGACAGGCCACCAGCAGCACGTCCTGCTGGTCACCGTAACGGGCATTGAGGCCCAGGCGCTGGAAGTCGAAGGCGACTTCGCTGAACGGAAAGGGGATATGCTTGTCGGATTCGAGTTGGATGCGCGCCTCGATCTCGTCGTCGTTGAGCGAGGCGGGCAGGGTCAGGGTCTTGGTGATCGCCGCGCTGGCCGGCACCGCCACCGCGGCGCGGCGCGAGTTCGGCCGGGCCTGCTGGACCGCGCGCGCGAGGGCGTCGACCACTTCGCCCATGTCGCGGATCCGCCGCTCGACCACCGCACCCTCGCGCAGGGGACGGACGGCATAGCTGTCGACCTGGTAGTGGGCGCCGGTTCGCTTGAGTTCGATGAGCTTGACGGTGGCCGAGGTGATATCGACACCAATCAGTCCCTTGCCGGATGCTCTGAGTCGCATCTAGGTCATGCCCCTGCCTGATCCATGCGGCTTGCCGCTCATTATGGTATTTCATCCCTCGGCGTGGGAGGAATGGATGATGGAAATCATACCCCGCTCTGTAATCAGAGGTTACATGATATTGCCAACCCACACACGGCAAACCCTGTCGCCAAACATCAACGCTGGTGGCCGCCCGCCCAGCTTCCTATAATGGCGGCGCAAAGGAAAACCCCCTATATCGCCGCCAGACTGCTCCAGTTCTCATCACGGATACCGCGATTTCATGAAGTTTCTCAGAACCCTGATCTTTTCGGCCGCGTGGCTGCTGATCTCGCTCACCGCCGCCACGGTCCTGAGCGTGGTGGGTGCCGCCCTCTATTTCGCTCCAGGCCTGCCCGATGTCCGCCAGTTGCAGGACTTCGAGCTGCACACCCCGCTGCGCATCTTCACGCGCGACGGCAAGCTGATCGGCGAGTTCGGCGATGAGCGCCGCATGCCCGTAGAGTTCGACGAGATCCCGCCGGAGATGGTCCAGGCCCTCCTGGCGGCCGAGGACTCGGGGTTCTTCGAGCATCGCGGCGTCGACCCCCGTGGCCTGGCCCGGGCCGCCTTCGAGCTGGTCTCCAGCGGCGGCGACATCCAGTCCGGCGGCTCCACCATCACCATGCAGGTGGCGCGCAACTACCTGCTGACCCTCGACCGCACCTTCACCCGCAAGATCCGCGAGATCCTGCTGGCCCTGCAGATGGAGCAGATCCTCTCCAAGGAGGAGATCCTCGAGCTCTACGTCAACAAGATCTTCCTCGGTCATCGCGCCTATGGCATCGCCGCGGCGTCCGAGACCTACTACGACCGCCCTCTCGGCGAGCTGACCCTGGCCGAGAAGGCGATGATCGCCGGCCTGCCCAAGGCACCCTCCTCCTTCAACCCGCTGGCCAACCCCGAGCGCTCGCTGATCCGCCGCAACTGGATCCTGTTCCGCATGCGCGAGCTGGGCCATATCGACCAGGCGGCCTACGACGAGGCGGTGCAGGCGCCGATCACCGCCCGGCGCCACATCACCCGCCCGGAAGTCGATGCCGAGTACGTGGCCGAAATGGCTCGCCAGTTCGCCCTCGAGCGCTTCGGCGAGGAGGCCTACACCGGAGGGTATCGCATTCACACCACCCTCGACAGCGACCTTCAGCCCTACGCGCAACGCGCCCTGGCCGATGGCCTGATCGCCTACGACACCCGCCACGGCTGGCGCGGCCCCGAGGAGCGCGATATCCCGCCGAGCCTGGTGGAGGCCCAGGACCGCACCGAGCGCCGGGGGCTCGAGGAGGAGCTGTCCGAGTCACCCGAGGTGATGCAGACCGCCCGCCGTGCCGCCGAACGCAGCCAGACCGAGATCGAGGGCATCGACGGCGACGTCAGCAACTGGTTGCAGGTGCTCGAGCGCACTCCCGGGTTCGGCCCGCTGCAACCGGCCATCGTGGTGGCCAGCGAGGGCCGCGAGATGCAGGTCATGGCCCGCGGCGGCGAGCTGCATACCATCGACTGGGACGGCCTGAGCTGGGCTCGCCCCCATCTCAGCCCCAGGAGTCGCGGCCCCGAGCCGGGCTCCGCCGCCGAGATCGCCGAGCCCGGCGACCTGGTGCGCATCCTCGCCCGGGAAGACGGCAGCCATCGCCTCTCCCAGCGCCCCGACGCCGAGGGCTCGCTGGTGGTGATGGAACCCGACACCGGCGCCATCCTCGCCCTCCAGGGCGGCTTCGACTTCAACGCCAGCAAGTTCAACCGCGCGGTGCAGGCCCAGCGCCAGTCCGGCTCGATCTTCAAGCCCTTCGTCTACCTGGCCGCCCTCGACAGCGGCCTGATGACCGCCGCCAGCGTGGTCAACGACGCCCCGGTGGTGCTGGAGGACGGCAGCAACGAGCTGTGGCGCCCGGTCAACTCCAGCCGGGACTTCCTCGGTCCCACGCGACTGCGGGTGGCCCTGGCCCGTTCGCGCAACCTGGTCACCATCCGCGTGCTGCAGCAGGTCGGCATGGATGCCACCCTCGACTTCCTCAAGGGCTTCGGCTTCGCCGAGGGTCGCCTGCCCAATGGGCTGTCGCTGGCGCTGGGCAGCGCCGACCTGACGCCGCTGGAGATGACCAACGCCTATGCGGTACTGGCCAACGGCGGCTTCCAGGTCTCCCCCTGGTTCATCGAGCGCATCACCCGCGGCGACGACAGCAACGTGCTGGACGAGGCGCTGCCGAAGGTCGCCTGTCGTGACTGCCGCGATGGCCAGAGCGAGGTGGAGATCGAGGGACGTCGCCACCCGGTGGCCCCGCGCGTGGCCGACCCCACCGCCATCTACATCCTGCGCGACATGCTGCGCGACGTGATCGAGAACGGCACCGGTCGCGCCGCCCTGGAACTGGAACGCGACGACCTCGTCGGCAAGACCGGCACCACCAACGGCTACCGTGACGCCTGGTTTGCCGGCTACAACAGCGATCTGGTGACCACCGTCTGGGTGGGCAAGGACGACAACGAGACCATCGCCGAGTACGGCGGCAATGCCGCCCTGCCGATCTGGATCGACTTCATGGGCGCGGCCCTCGAGGGCCGCGCCGAGGCGATGCCCAGCCCCCCGACCGACCTGGTGACCGCCCGCGTCGACCCCCAGACCGGCCGACGCCTGCCTGACGGCGAGACGGGCGGCATCAGCGAGATCTTCCACCCCGACCACCTGCCCGACTACCAGTCGCGGCGCGTCGACCGCGAGGTCGAACAGCGCAGCGGCTCGCAGGGCACCGGCGCCTACGAGGCCATCTTCTGAGAAAGCGCGCCAGGCGGCAGGGACGCCGCCCCTTTCATCTGCCAACCGCGAGCGCCGCCTTCGGCGGCCCCGACAACCGGCAACCCACGGAGACCGATATGCCGCGTCTTGCGACGAGCCGCTCCCGACCCTCATGGTGGGCACTGTGCGGCCTGCTGGCGGCCGCCGGCAGTGCACAGGCCAGCCCCTTCTATGCCCCGCCGCCCCCCGAAGAGGACGCCAAGTCCTTCAGCGGCGACGCCGAGCTGGGCTATACCCGGCTTTCCGGCAACACCGACAACCAGACCCTGATCGGCAAGAGCCGCCTGACCTGGCTGACCGGCCGGTGGACCCACACCCTGCGCGGCGAGGCGCGCAACGTCGCCCGCAACGGTGAGACCAGTGGCGAGCGCTACCTGCTGTCCGGGCGCGAGCGCTACGACCTCGAGGGGCCCCACTACCTGTTCGGCTTCGCGCGCTGGGAAAAGGACCGCTTCAGCGGTTTCGACCTGCAGTTCACCACCATCGGTGGCTATGGCCGTGACCTGGTCGACACCGAGCGCCAGCGACTCTCGCTGGAGGCCGGTCCGGGCGTTCGCCACGACCGCATCCAGGAGGAGGAGAACGAAACCCTGGCGGTGGCCTACGGCGCCATGGCCTACGAGTACGAGATCTCCGACACCTCGGCGCTGACGCAGGAGCTCTCGGTGGAGGGCACCGACGACAACACCACCTCCCGTTCGCTGTCGTCGCTCACCGCCCGCCTCAACTCGCACCTGGCGCTGAAGCTCTCCCACGAGATCAAGCACAACTCCCAGCCACCCGAGGCCGCCATGGCCCGCACCGACCACACCACCAGCGCCTCGGTGCTCTACGACTGGTAGCCGCTGGCCATGTCAGCAGCCACGAACGACGCCGCCGGCCCGAGGGCCGGCGGCGTCGTGTCGCGGGTCTAACGTCGGTCAGCAGCGGTCATCCACCATAGACGTCGTCCACGGTGGCCAGCGGGTAGTGGGAAGGATAGGGCTTGCGCGCCACCCCGGAATCCACCGCCGCCTGGGCCACCGCCGAGGAGATGCGCTCGAGCAGGCGCACGTCCACGGGGGTCGGGATGATGTACTCGGGGCCGAAGCTCATGCTCTCCTGCTCGTAGGCCTCCAGCACCGCCTGGGGCACCGGCTCGCGAGCCAGGTCCTTGAGCGCATGCACGGCCGCCACCTTCATCTCCTCGTTGATGCGGGTCGCCCGCACGTCCAGGGCACCGCGGAAGATGAACGGGAAGCCCAGCACGTTGTTGACCTGATTCGGGTAGTCGGAGCGACCGGTGGCCATGATCACGTCGGGGCGCGTCTCGCGGGCCAGCTCGGGATCGATCTCGGGGTCCGGGTTGGTGCAGGCGAAGACCACCGGGGTCGGGGCCATCTTGCGGATATGGTCGGCGGTCATCAGCCCCGGGCCGGACAGGCCGACGAACACATCGGCGCCGTCGATGGCGTCATCCAGGGTGCGCTTGTCGGTGTCGACGGCGAACATCGCCTTGTACTGGTTGAGATCCTCGCGCCCGGTATGGATCACGCCCTTGCGGTCGAGCATCACGATGTTCTCGGGGTGTGCCCCGCAGGAGACCAGCAGCTTCATGCAGGCGATCGCCGCGGCACCGGCGCCCAGGCAGACGATGCGCGCGCTGTCCAGCGACTTGCCGGCGATGTCCAGGGCATTGAGCATGCCCGCCGCGGTGACGATGGCGGTGCCGTGCTGGTCGTCATGGAAGACCGGAATGTTGCACTGCTCGATCAGCGCCTGCTCGATCTCGAAGCACTCCGGCGCCTTGATGTCCTCGAGGTTGATGCCACCCCAGGTATCGGCGATGCGTGCCACGGTGTCGATGAACGCCTGGGGGCTCTCGGCGTTGACCTCGATGTCCACCGAGTTGATGCCGGCAAAGCGCTTGAACAGCACGCCCTTGCCCTCCATCACCGGCTTGCTCGCCAGCGGCCCGAGATTGCCCAGGCCGAGGATGGCGCTGCCATCGGAAATCACCGCCACCAGGTTTCCCTTGCCGGTATAGAGGTAGGCATTTTCCGGATCACGGGCAATCTCGCGGACAGGCTCGGCCACGCCCGGGCTGTAGGCCAGGGACAGATCCCGAGCAGTGGCGGTGGGCTTGGTCAGTTCCACCGACAGCTTTCCGGGAATGGGATTCGCGTGGTAGTCAAGCGCCGCCTTTCTTGAGTCTGTCATGCTCTCGATCCGGTCAGGTGATTTAGGGGGCAGCCAGAGTATAGAAAAAACTTCCACACCTCAACTGGGCAGATTTTCCCACCTTTTGTACGCTCGTTTGATGGCGTTTGCAGACATTTGTTGCAACTTGTACCCGATACGATCAGCCATAATGCATCGCTTATCATGCCGCCACCAGACGCAGGAGAAAAAAAGACCCGCCTCGATGGGCGGGTCTCTCTCGACGGTCGACCTCGACGGTCGACCTCGACGGCCGGGACCGTGACGGGGCGATGATCAGCCCCGCTTGATGGCGGCACCGAAGCGCTTGTTGAAGCGCTCGACGCGACCGCCGGTGGTCGCCTGCTTCTGCTTGCCGGTGTAGAAGGGGTGGCACTGCGAGCAGACGTCCAGGGACAGGTCGTGACCCACGGTGGAGCCGACCTCGAAGGTGGCGCCGCAGGAACAGGTCGCGGTGACCGTCTTGTAATCCGGGTGGATACCTTGTTTCATCTTGAGCCTCATGAAGCTGTATGCCGCCACCTGATCCGCTGCCAGGCACCGCATACGGGTTTCTGTCGACGTACAAACCGGTTTTGCCGCCACGCACCCCCTGGGGGCCCGTGGAGGCGGGGCATTCTAGCAGAGCCGACGCCGGAGGCCAATTGTCCAATCCCCCCCGCCCCAGCACGCCCCGCGTGCTGGGTATCGCCATTCCCTCACCGCTGCGCCGCCTGTTCGACTATCGCCCCTGCCGGGAGACTCCGCCCGGCGGCTGGCAGCCGGGGCTGCGCGTGCGGGTGCCCTTCGGCCGCCGCCAGCTGGTGGGCGTGGTGATCGAGTGTCGCGACGACAGCGAGCTGCCGCTGACCGATCTCAAGCCGGTGGACACCTGCCTGGACGGCACCCCGCTGCCCGCCGACTGGCTATGGCTGTGCCGCTTCACCGCCCGCTACTACCAGCACCCCCTGGGCGACACCCTGCACCAGGCCATGCCGGTGCTGCTCCGCCAGGGCCGCCCCCTCGAAGCCCGGACCCGCGAGCGCTGGCAGCCCACCCCCGCCGGCCTGGAAACCGACCCGCCGGGGCTCGCCCGCGCGCCACGCCAGGCCGAGCTGCTGGAGATGCTGCGCCAGCACCCCCACGGCCTCGGCACCCAGGCGATTCTCGCCCAGTCGTTCACCCGCGAGCAGCTCCGCGCCCTGGCCGACAAGGGCCTGGTCAGCGCCCGCGAGGAGCCGCTCACCGCCCCCTGGAAGGCCGGGGAGCCACTGTTCGCCGAGCCCGCCCTGCCGCTCAACAGCGAACAGGCCACGGCCCTGGCCGCCCTCCACGAGCGCCTCGACGACTACCACCCCTGCCTGCTCGAGGGGGTCACGGGCAGCGGCAAGACCGAGGTCTACCTGCAGCTGATCGAGGCGGTGGTGGGCCGTGGCCGCCAGGCCCTGGTCCTGGTCCCCGAGATCGGCCTCACCCCCCAGACCCTGGCCCGCTTCCGCCAGCGCTTCCGGGTACCGGTGGTGGCGCTGCACTCGGGGCTCACCGACAACGAGCGACTCGACGCCTGGGAGGCCGCCGCCAGCGGCCGCGCGCCCATCGTCATCGGCACCCGCTCGGCGCTCTTCACCCCCCTGGCCCGGCCCGGGGCGATCATCGTCGACGAGGAGCACGACGGCTCCTTCAAGCAGCAGGATGGCCTGCGCTACCACGCCCGCGACCTCGCCGTGGCCCGCGCCCACCACCACGGCATCCCCCTGCTGCTGGGCAGCGCCACCCCCTCGCTGGAGAGCCTGGCTCGGGCCCGCAGCGGCGACTGGCGCCACCTGTCGCTGACCCGCCGCGCCAGCCGCCACGCCCCGGCCCGCCTCGAGCTGGTCGACCTGCGCGGCCGCCGCCGCCAGGGTGGACTCATCCCCCCGGCGATCGAGGCCATCCGCGAGACGCTCACCGCCGGCCACCAGGTGCTGGTGTTCATCAACCGCCGCGGCTTCGCCCCCACCCTGGCGTGCCACGCCTGCGGCTGGCTCGCCGAGTGCGACCACTGCGACGCCCGCATGACCCTGCACCGCCAGCCGCCGCTGCTGGCCTGCCACCACTGCGACCGTCGCCGCGCCCTGCCCGATGTCTGCCCCGGCTGCGGAAGCGGCGACCTGCGTCCCCTGGGCAGCGGCACCGAGCGCACCGAGGAGACCCTGGCGGCGCTGTTCCCCGAGGTGCCGGTACACCGCATCGACCGCGACAGCACCCGGCGCCGCGACGCCTTCGAGCGGGTGCTCACCGAGGTCCGCCGCGGCGAGCCCTGCCTGCTGGTCGGCACCCAGATGCTGGCCAAGGGACACCACCTGCCCCACGTCACCCTGGTGGTGGTGGTCAACGCCGACGCCGGCCTCTACGCCAGCGACTTCCGCGCCCTGGAGCAGAGTGCCCAGCTGCTGGTGCAGGTGGCCGGACGCGCCGGGCGTGCCGACCACCCCGGCCGGGTGCTGGTGCAGACCCTGCATGGCGACGACCCGCACCTGCGGCGGCTGGCGGAGCAGGGCTACGCCGCCCTGGCCGACCAGCTGCTGGAGGAGCGCCGTGCCGCCGGCCTGCCGCCCTTCCGGTTCCTGGCCCTGCTGCGCCTCGAGAGCCCCCGGGAAGAGGCGGTGAACGCCCTGGGCGGCCAGGCCGCCGAGGCCCTGCGGCGCTGGATCGGCGAGCGCGGCCTGGCGGTGGACTGCCTGGGCCCGGTGCCCGCCCCCATGGAGCGGCGCCAGAACCGCTACCATCTGCAACTGATGCTCGCCAGCTCGCGCCGCAGCATGCTGCACGAGGCCGGCGCCGGGCTGGTCGCCTGGCTCGAGGCCACGCCGGAAGCTCGCCGGGTGCGCTGGTCGCTGGATATCGACCCGCAGACGCTGAGCTGAAAGCCGTAAGCCGTAAGCCGTAAGCCGTAAGCCCGAAGGCTGTTGTCAGCGCCTCTGATGGCAAAGGCTTTCTCTTATAGCTTAAAGCTTATGGCTTACAGCTCCGGGCGAAGCCCGGTGGGCTTTAAAGCCACGCCACAATTGCCGATAATGGCCGACCATGCCCACCCACGGGCACCGTATTTCCACGCCCGAGCCCACCGCGAGCGCCTCGTCATCGCCCTTTACCTCGCATCGGCCGGCGCCACAGGACATCCGACGCTTCATGAAAGACACCATCATCACCCTGCTCGAGGGCGCCCTCGACACTCTCAAGCGGCAGGGCGTGCTGCCCGCCGACCTCTCGCCGACCATCAAGGTCGACCCCACCCGGGACAAGGCCCACGGCGACTATGCCACCAACCTGGCGCTGATGCTGGCCAAGCCCGCCGGCAAGAAGCCCCGCGAGCTGGCCGAGGCGCTGGTCGGCGCCCTGCCCGAGAGCGATGCCGTGAGCAGGGTGGAGATCGCCGGCCCCGGCTTCGTCAACTTCTTCGCCGCCACCGACGCCGCCGCCCAGGTGGTGCGCCAGGTGCTCGATGGGGGCGACACCTACGGCCGCAGCCTCACCGGCCAGGGCGAGAAGGTGCAGGTAGAGTTCGTCTCCGCCAATCCCACCGGCCCGCTGCACGTCGGCCATGGTCGCGGGGCGGCCATCGGCGACTGTATCTGCCGGCTGCTGGAAGCCACCGGCCATGACGTGACCCGCGAGTTCTACTACAACGACGCCGGCGCCCAGATCAGCAACCTGGCGCTCTCGGTGCAGGCCCGGGTCAAGGGCATCGACCCCGACGACGAGGGCTGGCCCGCCGACGGCTACCGTGGCGGCTACATCATCGACGTGGCCAACGCCTACCTGGCGGGCGAGACGGTCCACGCCGACGACCGCCACGTCACCGCCAAGGGCGACCCGGACGACCTCGACGCCATCCGCGACTTCGCCGTGGCCTACCTGCGCCGCGAGCAGGACCTCGACCTGCGCGCCTTCGGTGTCGAGTTCGACGTCTACTTCCTGGAGTCCTCGCTCTACGAGGACGGCAAGGTCGAGGCCACCGTCGAGCAGCTGATCAAGGGTGGCCATACCTACGAGCAGGACGGCGCCCTCTGGCTGCGCACCACCGACTTCGGTGACGACAAGGACCGGGTGATGCGCAAGACCGATGGCCACTACACCTACTTCCTGCCCGACGTCGCCTACCACCTCGACAAGTGGCAGCGTGGCTTCACCACCGTGATCAACGAGCAGGGCGCCGACCACCACTCCACGGTGACCCGGGTGCGCGCCGGCCTGCAGGCGCTGGAGACCGGCATCCCCCCGGGCTGGCCCGACTACGTGCTGCACCAGATGGTGATGGTCACCCGCTCCGGGGTCGAGGTGAAGCTCTCCAAGCGCGCCGGCAGCTATGTCACCGTGCGCGACCTGATCGACGAGGTCGGCCGTGACGCGACCCGCTTCTTCCTGGCCGCCCGCCGCGCCGACTCCCAGCTCACCTTCGACATCGACCTGGCCCGCTCCCAGTCCAACGACAACCCGGTCTACTATGTCCAGTACGCCCACGCCCGGGTCTGCAGCGTGGCGAGGAAGGCCGAGGCCGATGGCAAGCCCTTCGACCACGCCCTGGCCATGGCCAGCCTGGCGCGGCTCGCCGAGGACCAGGAGAAGGCGCTGATGAATCGCCTGGCCCGCTACCCGGAAGTGGTCGAGCACGCCGCCGCGTCCCGCGAGCCCCAGCAGATCGCCCAGTACCTGCTCGACCTCGCCGCCGAGTTCCACACCTGCTACAACGCGGTGAAGGTGATGGTCGAGGACGACGCCCTGCGCAATGCCCGCCTGGCGCTGGGCCTGGCCACCCGCCAGGTGCTGCGCAACGGCCTCGACCTGATGGGCGTCGGTGCTCCCGAGGAGATGTAAGCCATGGCCCGTCGTCCCGCCCCGAAGAAGCGCGGCGCCACGTCCAGCAAGCGCCGCTCCACTCCCCGGACAAGCCACGGCCTGCCGGGTTGGCTGTGGGGCCTGGCCGGCCTCACGGCCGGCTTCCTGCTCGCCCAGCACCAGCACGGCACGGCCCCCTGGCAGGAGGGCAGCGACTCCCCGCTGGCCACGGTGGTACCCCGTACGCCCTCTGCCGGCGACGAGGCCGCACAGCGCCCCCAGGCCAGCTCCGCGCCGGAGGAGCCGCGCATGCCGACCTTCGAGTTCTACACCCTGCTGCCGGAGTCCGAGGTGGTCGCGCCCCGGGGCGAGGTGCCCGCCTCCACCGCCCGGCCGCCGGCCCCGGCGAGCGAACCGGAGCCCGAAGCCGCCAATGCCCCCGCCGACGATCCCATCGCCCAGGTGATCGCCGCCAACCTGCGCCCCCGGGAGAACGCCACGGCCGACCCGGCGCCGAGCCCGGCCAATGGCCACCGCTACATGCTCCAGGCCGCCTCCTTCCGCGAGTCCGGCGATGCGCAGCAGCTGCAGCAGCGCCTGCGCAACCTCAGCCTGGTGGCCCAGGTCAGCCAGGTACAGGCCTCGGGTGGCGAAACCTGGCACCGGGTGCAGGTCGGCCCCTTCGATGACAACCGCGAGCTCAACCGCGCCCAGGACCTGATGGTCACCCAGGGGATAGACCCCCTGCTGATTCGCCTGCAGAACTAGCCACTCGCCGTGCCCCGACGCCCGGCGGTTGAATTCCGGTTGACTCGCCCGCACTTCCCTTGAAAGCTCATGTACGGCACCCGGGCCCCCCGCGGCGCCGAAAGTCATCGGGAGCCACGGCTCCCCGTTTCGGAGTTCTCTCCATGACCACCATCGTTTCCGTACGCCGCGGCGACCAGGTCGCCCTGGCCGGCGACGGCCAGGTATCGCTGGGCAACACCGTGATGAAGGGCAATGCCAGCAAGGTGCGGCGCCTCTACCGCGGCGAAGTGCTGGCGGGCTTCGCCGGCGGCACCGCCGACGCCTTCACCCTCTTCGAGCGCTTCGAGGCACAGCTGGAGAAGCACCAGGGCAACCTGGTCAAGGCCGCCGTGGAGCTGGCCAAGGACTGGCGCACCGACCGGGCCCTGCGCCGCCTAGAGGCGCTGCTGGCCGTCGCCAACAAGGATGCCTCGCTGATCATCACCGGCAACGGCGACGTGGTGGAGCCCGAGCGCGGCATCATCGCCATCGGCTCCGGCGGCAACTTCGCCCTGGCCGCGGCCCGTGCCCTGCTCGAGAACACCGACCTCTCGGCCCGCGAGATCACCGAGAAGTCGCTGGAGATCGCCGGCGACATCTGTGTGTTCACCAACCACCACGTCACGCTCGAAGAGCTCTGAAGGCCGCCACCATGACCCAGATGACCCCCCGCGAGATCGTCCACGCCCTGGATCAGTACATCATCGGCCAGCAGGACGCCAAGCGCGCCGTGGCCATCGCCCTGCGCAACCGCTGGCGCCGCATGCAGCTCGAGGGCGACCTGCGCCACGAGGTCACGCCCAAGAACATCCTGATGATCGGCCCCACCGGGGTGGGCAAGACCGAGATCGCCCGCCGCCTCGCCAAGCTCGCCCGGGCCCCCTTCATCAAGATCGAGGCCACCAAGTTCACCGAGGTGGGCTACGTGGGCCGCGACGTGGAGTCGATCATCCGCGACCTGACCGAGGCCGCCATCAAGCTGGTGCGCGAACAGGCCAAGGAAGAGGTGGGCCACCGCGCCGAGGACGCCGCCGAGGACCGCATCCTCGACGCCCTGCTGCCGCCGCCCCGCGGCCAGGAGGACGCCCCTCGCCAGGACAGCTCGACCCGGCAGCTCTTCCGCAAGAAGCTGCGCGAGGGGCAGCTCGACGACAAGGAGATCGATGTCGAGATCACCCCCCAGGGCCCGGGTATCGACATCATGACCCCACCGGGCATGGAGGAGATGACCAGTCAGCTGCAGAGCCTGTTCGCCGGCATGGGCAAGCAGAAGACCGAGACCCGCCGCGTGGCGGTGAAGGACGCCTTCGCCCTGCTGCGCGACGAGGAGGCCGCCAAGCTGGTCAACGAGGAGGAGATCAAGCACCGCGCCATCGAGGCGGTGGAGCAGAACGGCATCGTCTTCCTCGACGAGATCGACAAGGTGGCCAAGGGCAGCGGCCAGTCCAGCGGCGGCGAGGTCTCCCGCGAGGGCGTGCAGCGCGACCTGCTGCCGCTGATCGAGGGCTCCACGGTCTCGACCAAGTACGGCATGGTCAAGACCGACCATATCCTGTTCATCGCCTCCGGCGCCTTCCACCTGTCGCGGCCCTCGGACCTGATCCCCGAGCTGCAGGGCCGGTTGCCGATCCGCGTCGAGCTCAATGCGCTGACCCCCGACGACTTCAAGCGCATCCTCACCGAACCCTCGGCATCGCTGACCAAGCAGTACCAGGCACTGCTGGCCACCGAGGGACTCGATATCTCGTTCACCGCGGATGGTATCGAGCGCATCGCCGAGATCGCCTGGAAGGTCAACGAAGGCACCGAGAACATCGGCGCCCGCCGCCTGCACACGGTGATGGAACGCCTGCTCGAGGAGGCCTCGTTCAAGGGCGCCGACATCGGCACCCCACTGGCGATCGACGCCGCCTATGTGGACTCCCAGCTCGGCGAACTGGCGATGGACGAGGACCTGTCGCGGTATATCCTCTAACCCCAGCCGTAAGCTCGAAGCCTCGAGCCGTAAGCCTTAAGCTGAAAGGGCAACGGGCTGCGCGGCGCCGGGGACAGGTCGTAGCGGAGGTCTTTTTCCAGGGATGGAAAAAGTAGCGCCCAGGGAGGGGGTCACAGCGCCTCCGCAAAGGCCTGTCGCCGGGGTAGCCGCGCGCCCCCAACGCCCGAACCGGAAGCCATATCATGACAGCCCCTATCCCGACCCGCGTGCATTACCACAAGAAGGACCGCGAGCTCGAGCTCACCTACGAGGGCGGCGAGAGCTACCGGCTGTCGGTGGAGTACCTGCGGGTCTTCTCCCCCTCCGCCGAGGTGCGCGGCCACGGCGGCGACACCGCCACCCTGCAGGTGGGCAAGAAGCACGTCGGCCTGAAGAACATCACCCAGGCCGGGCGCTACGCGCTCAAGCTGCACTTCGATGACGGCCACGACAGTGGCCTCTACAGCTGGGACTACCTCCATGCGCTGATCCGTGACCGGGAGGCCAACTGGGCCGACTACCTGCGGCGGCTGGAGGAGGCCGGCGCCAGCCGCGAGCCGCTGGGCATCGAGATCAAGCAGTTGTAAAGGACCGGCGTCAAGACAGCGGCGGCCGCCTGAGGCTACAATATCGCGCATTCGAGGCCGGCTGGCCTGTCGACAACCGCAGCGATTCGGGAGCCCCACGGCATGAGCCCCAGCGACAAGCGCACCACGCACTTCGGCTATCAGGAAGTCCCGGTCGAGGAGAAGGCCTCCCGAGTGGCCGACGTCTTCCACTCGGTGGCGGCCCGCTACGACGTGATGAACGACCTGATGTCGCTGGGCATCCACCGCCTGTGGAAGCGCCTGACCATCGAGCGCGCCGGCGTGCGCCCCGGCCACAGCGTGCTCGACATCGCCGGCGGCACCGGCGACCTGACGCTGAAGTTCTCGCGCCTGGTGGGTCCCCGCGGCCGGGTCGTGCTAGCCGACATCAACGAATCCATGCTCAGGGTCGGCCGCGACAAGCTGCTCGACCACGGGGTCGGCGGCAACGTCGAGTATGTCCAGGCCAACGCCGAGACCCTGCCCTTCCCCGACAACACCTTCGACTGCATCACCATCGCCTTCGGCCTGCGCAACGTCACCGACAAGGACGCCGCCCTGCGCTCCATGGCCCGGGTGCTCAAGCCCGGCGGCCGGCTGCTGGTGCTGGAGTTCTCCAAGCCCCGCAGCGCCCTGCTCAACCGCGCCTACGACGAGTACTCCTTCCGCCTGCTGCCGAAGATGGGCGAGCTGGTGGCAAGCGACGGCGACAGCTACCGCTACCTGGCCGAGTCGATCCGCATGCACCCCGACCAGGAAACCCTCAAGGGCATGATGGAAGCCGCCGGCCTGGAGCGCGTCGAGTACACCAACCTCACCGGCGGCATCGTCGCCCTGCACCGCGGCATCAAATTATAATGCTGATACTGGCCTGCCTCGAGCGCACCCTGAACGCCCTGCTCGCCCGCGACCCGGCCGCCCCCGGCAGGCTGGCACGCCTCGCCGGCCAACGCATCCTGCTGCGGCTCGAGCGCCCCAGCCTGGCGCTGGCCATCCATTTCCATGCCCATGGCCTCGACCTGCTGCGCCCGGACGACGCCACCGAAGCGGACTACGACGCCGTCGTCGAGCTCGATGCCGAGACCGCCGGCGAGCTGCTCGGCGGTGCGTCCATCGAGCGGCTGATGTTCCAGGGCAAGCTCGCGGTGCGTGGGCGCATCCACCTGCTCGAGGCGACCCGCGACCTGCTGCTCGACCTCGACCTGGACTGGGAGGGCGAGCTGGCCCGCTGGCTCGGCGACATGCCCGCCCACAGCCTCGCCGAGGGGCTGCGCGGGGTCACCCGCTGGGGCCTGCGCACCCGCGACGAGCTCCGCGCCGACCTCGCCGAGTATGTCTTCGAGGAGGCGCGACTGCTGCCCGGGCGTCACCAGCTCGCCGTGCTGCGCGACCACCTCACCGAGCTCGAAGTCACCACCGACCGCCTCGAGGCACGCCTCGCCCGACTGCACCGCCGCCTGGTCGACGGGGGGACCCGCCCATGATGAGCCTGCGGCTGCTGCGCATCTTCTGGGTGATCACCCGTTACCGGCTGGACACCCTGCTGCCGCTGGACCGGTTGCCCTGGTGGCTGCGCACCCTGTTCACGCTCTCGCCGCTGCGCCTGGTACCGATCGGCCCGCGCTCGCGCAGCGAGCGCCTGCGCCTGGCCCTCGAGGCGCTGGGCCCGATCTTCGTCAAGTTCGGCCAGGTGCTCTCGACCCGACGCGACCTGCTGCCCGAGGACATCGCCGACGAGCTGCGCCGGCTACAGGACCAGGTGCCGCCCTTTCCCGGCGCCCAGGCCCGGGCCCGGGTGGAAGAGGAGCTCGGCATGTCCATCGACGAAGCCTTCGCGCACTTCGAGCCCGAGGCGCTCGCCTCGGCCTCCATCGCCCAGGTCCACGCCGCGCGGCTGCACGGTGGCGAGGACGTGGTGGTCAAGATCATCCGCCCCGACATCGAGCGGGTGATGCGCCAGGACATGGCACTGATGTACCGCGTCGCGAGCGTCCTCAAGCATATCCCGGAGGCGCGCCGACTGCGCCCGGTCGAGGTGGTACGCGACTACGAGGCGACCCTGTTCGACGAGCTCGACCTGACCAAGGAGGCCGCCAACACCTCCCAGCTCAAGCGCAACTTCAAGGACTCGCCACTGCTGTTCGTGCCGGCGACCCACTGGGAGCTGACCCGCGGGCGGGTCATGGTGCAGGAGCGCATCCACGGGGTGCCGGTGGCCAACACCGCGGCCCTGGTGGCCCAGGGCACCGACCTGAAGAAGCTCGCCGAGCGCGGCGTGGAGATCTTCTTCACCCAGGTGTTCCGCGACAACTTCTTCCATGCCGACATGCACCCGGGCAATATCTTCGTTGCCCTCGAGCGCCCCCATGACCCGCAGTACATCGCCATCGACTGCGGCATCGTCGGCAGCCTCACCCGCGAGGACCAGGACTACCTGGCGCGCAACCTGCTGGCCTTCTTCCACCAGGACTACTACGAGGTGGCCGCGCTGCATATCGAATCGGGCTGGGTCGGCGAGAACACCCGGGCCAACGAGTTCGCCGCGGCGATCCGCACCGTCTGCGAGCCGATTCTCGAGAAGCCACTCAAGGACATCTCCTTCGGCCAGGTGCTGCTGGGACTCTTCAAGACCGCCCGGCGCTTCAACATGGAGGTGCAGCCGCAGCTGGTGCTGCTGCAGAAGACCCTGCTCAATATCGAGGGGCTGGGGCGCCAGCTCTATCCGGACCTGGACCTGTGGCGCACCGCCAAGCCCTATCTCGAGCAGTGGATGAAGGAGCGGGCCGGCGCCAGCGGCTTCTGGGACTCGCTGAAGCGCCAGGCACCGGAGCTGACGCGCCAGCTGCCGGAACTGCCGGTGCTGGCCCACCAGGCGCTGAGCCGCGTCGAGCACGAACACCGGCAGCGCCACCGCCAGGCCGAGGCGATGAGCGGCATCCGCAGCCTGTTGCAGCGCCAGGGCAGCAGCCGTCGCCGCCTGAGGCTGGGGCTGCTGCTGCTGGTCATGGCGCTGGCCTGGCAGCCGCTGACAGAATGGGCCGCGGGACAGCCCTGGCCGGTGGTGGCCGCCGCCGCCATCGGCGTGCTGCTGCTGGCCTGGCACTGACGTCCACCCACAGCAATGGAACCTTCCCCATGAGCGATATTCTCGACCGCCTCCAGGTTGTCCTGGATCAACGGCGCCAGGCAGACCCGCAGGATTCCTACGTCGCCGCCTTGCATCACAAGGGCCTGAACAAGATACTCGAGAAGGTGGGCGAGGAAGCCACCGAGACCCTGCTGGCCGCCAAGGATGCCGAGCATGGCGGCGACGCCGAGCGGCAAGCATTGATCGCCGAAACGGCCGACCTGTGGTTTCATAGCCTGGTGATGCTGGCACACCTGGATCTCGATCACCGGGCGGTGCTCGACGAGCTGGCCCGCCGCTTCGGCGTCTCCGGACACGACGAGAAGGCCGCAAGGCAACGATAGAACGAACTGGCCATTCCGGGGTCTTCCCGTAGCCCCCAACCAGAGGAACGACTTATGTTAGGTGGTATCAGTATCTGGCAGCTGCTGATCGTACTCGGCATCATCATCCTGATCTTCGGCACCAAGAAGCTGCGCAATGTCGGCGGCGACCTGGGTGGCGCCGTGAAGGGCTTCAAGAAGGCCATGCACGAGGACGAGAAGGACAAGGAGAACGAAGCGGACAAGCCCCAGGCCAAGGTGAGCCATGACGACGAGGGTGACACCTATGACGTCAAGGCCGAGCGGAAGGTCGAGGACCAGGAAGAGCGCAAGTAAGCCGCCATGTTCGATATGGGCTTTCTCGAACTGCTGATCATCGGCGTGGTGGGCCTGCTGGTGCTGGGCCCGGAACGCCTGCCCAAGGCCGCGCGCACCCTGGGGCTGTGGATCGGCAAGATCAAGCGTACCGTCTCCGGCATGCAGCGCGAGATCAGTGCCCAGCTCGAGGCCGAGGAACTGCGTCAGAAGCTCGACGAGCAGCAGAAGAAGCTCGACGAGAGCGTCAAGCAGGTCAAGCGCGATGTGGAAAGCATCGCCAAGCCGGAGCCCGGCCAGGCGGCCGACGAGCCGCGTCGGGCTCCCGGGCCCGAGCGCCCGGAGGCGGGCGACGAGGCGCCCAGCGAACCGCCCGAGAAGCGCCTGGACGACGCCCTGGCCCGGGCACGCCTCGATGCGCCCGCCGATGAACCTGCCGACGCCGCCGAAAAGGACTCCACCTCCCGATGAGCAAGACCGGCGACTCCCAGGAGCAGAACCAGGCCCCGCTGATCGAACACCTGATCGAACTGCGCTCGCGCCTGATACGCGCCGTGGTGGCGATCCTGGTGATCTTCCTCGGGCTCTATGCCTTCGCCAACGACATCTACACCTTCGTGGCCCAGCCGCTGATGGCGCTGCTGCCGGAAGGTTCCCAGATGATCGCCACCGAGGTCGCCTCGCCCTTCCTGGCCCCCTTCAAGCTGACCCTGGTGCTGGCGGTGTTCATCGCCATTCCCTACGTGCTGCACCAGGCCTGGGCCTTCGTGGCCCCCGGCCTCTACGACAACGAGAAGGCCCTGGCGCTGCCGATCCTGGCCTCCAGCGTGGCGCTCTTCTACGCCGGTGCCGCCTTCGCCTACTACGTGGTCTTCCCGCTGCTGTTCCAGTTCTTCACCCAGACCGGGCCGGAGGACGTGGCGGTGATGACCGACATCAACCAGTATCTCAACTTCGTGCTCAAGCTGTTCTTCGCCTTCGGCGTGGCCTTCGAGATCCCCATCGCCACCTTCCTGCTGATCCTCTCCGGGGCCACCACGGTGGAGAGCCTGTCGAAGAAGCGCCCCTACGTCATCCTCGGCTGCTTCGTGGTGGGCATGCTGCTCACCCCGCCGGACGTGATCTCCCAGAGCCTGCTGGCGGTGCCCATGTACCTGCTCTACGAGGTGGGGCTGCTGTTCGGTCGCCTGGTGCGCCGGCGCAAGGCCGCGGACGACGAGGAAGACGAATAGCACCGAACAGGATGGTGCCCGAAATCGCGGCTTTCCCGACGGCAGGCCTGCGCGGAGGCGCTGTGAACCCTTCCCTGGGCGCTACCGATGCCATCCATGGCATCGGACCTCCGCTTCGGCCTGCCGCCGGCGCCGCTCTTACCGCTCATAGCTCCCGGCTTCAGGCTTGCAAATCCATCATCTCGTCGAGGCGATCGACCAGCTTGAAGATGCCGGTAGCCGCCTCGCTGATGCGGGTCGCAAGCATGTAGGCCGGGGTGGTGATCACCCGGTTCTCGAAGTCGACCACGATGTCCTCGACACCGCAGCTGCGGTGCAGCCCGCCCATGGCACTGATCGCCCCGGCCACACTCGGGTCGTGACCGATGGTCACGGCGATGCCGGGGCCCAGCAGTCGCGGCACCAGCACCGGGCTGATGCACATCAGGCCGATCGGCTTGCGCGCCTCGCGGAAGCCGGCAAGCACCTCGGCCAGCTCGCCGAGCACCTCCATCTCGTCGCCGGCCGCGGCGAAGGTCGAGAGGGTCTTGGCGGCGCCGAACCCCCCCGGCAGGATCGCCGCGTCGAAGTCACCGGCCTCGAGCTCGTCCAGCGGGGAGATCTCGCCCCGGGCCAGTCGCGCCGACTCCTCCAGCACGTTACGCGATTCGCCCTCGGCCACCTCGCCACTGCGATGGTCGATGACGTGGTGCTGCGCGATGTCGGGAGCGAAGCAGCGATAGCCGATGCCCAGCTGATCGAGGCGCAGCAGGGTCAGGGTGGTCTCGTGGATCTCCGAGCCATCGAACACGCCGCAGCCCGAGAGGATGACCGCCACCTGTTTGCTCATGCCTATCTCCTTGAAGGTATGCGCCTGCCGACGAGCAGACCCGATAATCCGAACCCAACACTTTAGAGAGTCGCCCGGGGTGCGACAAGGCACGACTTTCGGCGCAGGGCCGCGCTGATATACTCCAAGGCAACGACTCCCTGTCATCGTAACGTCACTCTCGTCCGCCACCCTGAGCCTGTGGCGGTCCCGTCCTCACCGCTGGAGACACGCCTTGAGCTTCATGACCACACGCCAGTTCCCCGCCACCCGCCTGCGCCGCATGCGTCGTGACGACTTCTCGCGCCGCCTGATGCGCGAATCGCTGCTGACCCCCGCCGACCTGATCTGGCCGGTGTTCGTGCTGGAGGGAGAGGGCCAGCGGGAGGCCGTGCCCTCCATGCCCGGCGTCGAGCGCCTGTCGCTGGACCTGCTCATCGAGGAGGCCCGCGAGGCCCATGAACTGGGCATTCCCGCCCTGGCGCTGTTCCCGGTGGTCGATGCCTCGCTGAAGAGCACAATGGCCGAGGAGGCCTACAACGCCTCGGGCCTGGTCCAGCGCAGCGTGCGCGCCCTGAAGGACGCCGCCCCCGGGCTCGGCCTCATCACCGACGTGGCCCTGGACCCCTACACCAGCCACGGACAGGACGGCATCCTCGACGAGCACGGCTACGTGCACAACGACCGCACCGTCGAGACCCTGCTCAAGCAGGCGCTCTCCCACGCCGAGGCCGGCGCCGACGTGGTGGCCCCCTCGGACATGATGGACGGGCGCATCGGGGCCATCCGCCAGGTGCTCGAGCAGGAGCACCTGGTCAATACCCGCATCATGGCCTACAGCGCCAAGTACGCCTCGCGCTACTACGGCCCCTTCCGCGATGCGGTGGGCTCCGCCGCCAACCTGGGCCGTGCCGACAAGACCACCTACCAGATGGACCCGGCCAACGGCGACGAGGCGCTCCACGAGGTGGCCCTCGACCTCGCCGAGGGTGCCGACATGGTGATGGTCAAGCCCGGCATGCCCTATCTCGACGTGGTACGCCGCATCAAGGACGAGCTGAGGGTCCCGACCTTCGCCTACCAGGTCAGCGGCGAGTACGCCATGCACATGGCCGCCTTCGACAACGGCTGGCTCGACGCCGACGAGGTCATCCTCGAGTCGCTGCTCTGCTTCAAGCGCGCCGGCGCCGACGGCGTGCTGACCTATTTCGCCAAGCGGGCAGCCAGGCTGCTCGCCCAGTGAGGGTGGGGCCCGGTCGCGGCAGCGCGGGCCCTTCCATCGACACCAGGAGACAGGATGGAAGACCCGCGCAGTCCCGACACCCAGGCTCACCCCGGTACCTCGCCGTCCGAGTCACCGGCCGGCGAGCCCCCGGCCAGTGAGACGACGGCCGAGCAGCCCGCCCCCCGGCTGAACCAGACCCGCACCGGGATCAAGCCCAGGGCGATCCCCGACCCGCAGGCCGACCTCGCCGATCCGGGCCTCTACTTCAACCGCGAGCTGTCGCACCTGCAGTTCAATATCCGGGTGCTGGAGCAGGCGCTGGACGAGGCCCATCCGCTGCTCAACCGACTGATGTTCCTGCTGATCTTCTCCTCCAACCTGGACGAGTTCTTCGAGATCCGCGTGGCCGGGCTGAAGAACCAGGTGGCACTGGGGGACGATGCCAGCGGCGCCGACGGGCGCTCGCCACGCTCGGTGCTCGCCGAGATCTCCCGGATCGCCCATGAGCAGGTGGCGCGCCAGTATCGGATTCTCAACGATGAGCTGCTCCCCGCGCTGGCGCTCCACCGGCTGCGCTTCCGGCGCCGCGACGAATGGACCGACGCCCAGCGGGCCTGGGTCCGCGACACCTTCGACGCCGAGATCATGCCGGTGGTCAGTCCCATCGGCCTGGATCCGTCCCACCCCTTCCCGCGGCTGGTCAACAAGAGCCTCAACTTCATCGTCGAGCTGAAGGGCAAGGACGCCTTCGGTCGCGAGGGCGGCCTGGCCATCCTGCCGGCGCCGCGCTCGCTCCCCCGGGTGATCGCCCTGCCCGCCGCACTCTGCGAGGAGGGCTTCAGCGAGTACGTCTTCCTCTCGTCGATGATCCATGCCCATGCCGGGGAGGTCTTTCCCGGCATGACGGTACGCGGCTGCTATCAGTTCCGCCTGACCCGCAACGCCGACTTCTCGGTGGACCCGGAGGAGGTCTCGGACCTCGCCTCGGCGCTACGCGGTGAGCTCCTGGCACGCCGCTACGGCAGCGGGGTGCGGCTGGAAGTGGCCACCAACTGCCCCGAGGAGCTGGCGCGCTTCCTGCTCGGCCAGTTCGCCCTTGAGGAGAGCGACCTCTATCGGGTCGACGGCCCGGTCAACCTGACGCGCATGATGTCGGTGCTCGGCGAGGTCGACCGCCCCGAGCTGCTCTACCGGCCCTTCACGCCGGGATTGCCCAAGCCGCTGGGCCGCAAGGAGAGCCTGTTCGCCACCATCGCCGAGGGCGATCTCCTGCTGCACCACCCCTTCCAGTCCTTCGCCCCCGTGGAGGAACTGCTCGCCGAGGCGGCCCGCGACGCCGACGTGCTGGCGATCAAGCAGACCCTCTACCGTACCGGTGCCGACTCGCCCATCGTCAATGCGCTGGTGGAGGCGGCCGGTAACGGCAAGGAGGTCACGGTGGTGATCGAGCTGCGCGCGCGCTTCGACGAGGCCGACAACCTGGCCCTGGCCTCGCGGCTGCAGGAAGCTGGCGCCATCGTCATCTACGGCGTCATGGCCTACAAGACCCACGCCAAGATGATGCATATCGTGCGCCGCGAGCGCGGCAAGCTGCGCCACTACGCCCATCTGGGCACCGGCAACTATCACTCGAGGACGGCCAGGCTCTACACCGACTACAGCCTGCTCACCGCCCACCCCGGGCTGTGCGAGGACGTCCACCGGGTCTTCCAGCAGCTCTCGGGCATGGGGCGGACCCGACGGATCGAGACCCTGCTGCACGCCCCCTTCACCCTCCACGAGCGGCTGGTGGCGATGATCGAGCGCGAGGCGGAGCATGCCCGTCGGGGCCGGCACGCCCATCTGATCGTCAAGTGCAACTCGCTGACCGAGCCCAGGCTGATCCAGGCGCTCTACCGCGCCTCACGGGCCGGCGTTGAGTGCGACCTGATCATCCGCGGCATGTGCTGCCTGCGACCGGGCATTCCCGGCATCTCGGAGACCATCCGGGTGCGCTCGATCATCGGCCGCTTCCTCGAACACACCCGGGTCTTCCACTTCCACAACGACGGCACGCCGGAGACCTGGTGCTCCAGCGCCGACTTCATGGCACGCAACATGTTCCACCGGGTGGAGGTCGGCTTTCCGCTACTGGAGAAGAAGCTCGCCGCCCGGGTACGCAAGGACCTGGAGACCTACCTGGTGGATAACTGCCAGAGCTGGTTGCTGCAGTCCGACGGCAGCTACCTGAAGCAGCAGCCCGGCGACGAGGCCCCGATCAGCGCCCAGGAGACGCTGCTCTACGCCTACGCCACCAGGGCTTAGCCGCGCTGGAAGGCACGCAGGTCCTCGGGATCGAAGCCGTCGACCCGCTCGGGCAACCCCTTCTCCCGGCGGGCGAGCCTGACGGTCTCGCGCTCGGCGAGCAGCTCGGCGTCGTCATCCAGGGTACGGCCATTGAGCTCGGCGAGCTGGGCCATGCCCTGGTGGTAGAAGGAGAGCACCGCCAGTGCCGTGTCGTTATCTTCCGCCACGGCGCGCCGCAGCGCCGGCAGGTAGCCGCTGACCCGCGAGAGGTGGTGCTTGAGCTGCCAGACGTAGCGCATCTCGGTCATCCAGGGACGCTCGCGCAGCACGGCGAACACCAGGCTGGTGGCGACCAGCCCCAGCAGCACGCCCAGGACATTGAGCCAGAAGCCGCCATCGAAGGCGGTCTGCAGCAGCTGGACGAACACCAGCCCGAAGACGATCAGCTGGCCGGCCATGGCCAGGCTGATGAAACGGCCCTTGCGGCGATAGGTTTCGGGGTCGTGGTCTTCGAACTGGAAGGGCATGGCATCTCCTGGACCGGTTCTGAGCGGCAAATGGCAGCATTATCCCGACATCGCCCCCGAGGGTACAGGCCTTCTCCATCGTCCCCAGCGCATTGCAGATAGGCTGCACCACTCGGGGCTGATCCGGCGGCAGGCCTTCGAGGAGGCGCTGTGAACCCTTCCCTGGGCGCTACATTCGCCCTGCTTCGCTCTCGCTTCCTTCTTCGCTTGCAGGACCGGGGTTGGCCATCCATGGCCAACCCGTTCGGCGGAGTCCGCCTCACCCCTGGCGAATGACCTCCTCTTCGGCCTGCCCCCGGCGCCCCTCGCTACGGACCATCTCAGCGCAGGCGCTCGGCGGCGCTACGCAGCAGCTGCTCGGTGGTCTCCCAGCCGAGGCAGGCGTCGGTGACCGAGACCCCGTAGCGCAGCCTGCCCGGGGCCAGCGGCTGCTTGCCCTCGTGCAGGTGGCTCTCGACCATCAGGCCGCACAGGGCCGACTCGCCGGCCAGGCGCTGGGCCAGCACGTCGAGCATCACCTCGCCCTGGCGGCGGTGATCCTTGCGCGCATTGGCGTGGCTGCAGTCGACCATCAGCCGCGGCGTCAGGCCGGCCTGCTCCAGGGCCTGGCGTGCCGCCGCCACGTGGGGCGCCTGGTAGTTGGGTCCGCCGTGGCCGCCGCGCAGCACCAGGTGAGTGTGGGCGTTGCCCGCCGTCTCCCGTACCACCGGGCGCCCCTCGGGGTCGAGGCCGAAGTGGCGGTGGGGATGGGCGGCGGCGTTCATGGCGTCCAGCGCCACCTGGACATCGCCGCTGGTGGCGTTCTTGAAGCCCACCACGGCCGGGAGGCCGCTGGCCAGTTCCCGGTGCAGCTGGGACTCGGTGGTACGGGCGCCGATGGCGACCCAGGCCAGCAGGTCATCGAGATAGGGGGCCAGCATCGGCTGCAGCAGCTCGGTGGCCACCGGCAGGCCGAGCTCGGCAATGTCGCGCATCAGGCGGCGCGAGAGCTCCAGCCCGGTCGCCATGTCGCCGCTGCCGTCCAGGTCGGGGTCGTAGGCGAGCCCCTTCCAGCCCACGGTGGTCCGCGGCTTCTCTACATAGACCCGCATCACCAGCAGCAGGCGATCCTCGACCCGCGGCGCCAGCTCGGCCAGGCGGCGAGCGTACGCCAGGGCCGCCTCGGGGTCATGGATGGAGCAGGGGCCGACCACCACCAGCAGGCGGTCGTCGCGGCCGTCGAGGACGTCGCGGATGGCCTGGCGCTGGCCGGCGATGCGCTCGGCGAGGCCAGGGGGCAACGGCAGGGCACGGCGCAGCTCGCCGGCGGTGGGCAGGGCCCGGACAGGATGGTGGACACGGCGGGCCGTGTCATTCGGGGTCGCGGTGGCTAGCGAGGCGGTCATGGCTCAACTCCGGGCAACGGACAGACATCGTGTCGCAGGACACATCGGGGGCATGCCACCGGTGGTGCCACGGTCGGAGGTGGCGCACTGGACCGACCGCGCGTCGCTAAATCGCCAGGCCCCGTAATAGCCACGGCCGAGGGTCGTGAAGCGGGGCTGGTAGGCGATGGTGGCGATCATGGTGCGTCTCCTCGATGCGGGTCTGTGTGTCGTCCAGTGCCGAAAAGCAGAACCCCCGGGCGGGGTTGCCGTCCGGGGGTTCTGAGGTGGAGGCAACCCCTGGGGGGCGTGCCTCGCGACGATGTCTCTGCTCGGTCTGTCGTCAGGACATGGCCACCGGCACGCCGGTGCTAAACCAATATCCAAACCAGTAGCGACGACCCACGGCGACACTGTCGTCCCTTCCCTCGCCACCACGACCAGCGACCATCACGCCGTGGGCGGCGTTCGGGCAGCGGGAAGCAGCGGGGTGGGTCGTCGTCATGGTCGTCTCCTGAGCGATGCCCCCATCGTGCCGTGTCGATGGGGATTTGGCAAGGCCTCCGCGCCGCTCAGGCGAAGAACTGGACCCAGCCGATGGTGGCGGGCAGTGCGCTCATGCCCACCAGCACCGCCAGGCCCATCACCACGGCCAGCAGGCCGCTCTCGTCCTTGAAGTTCTCGTCATGTCCGGCCATCTGTCACTCCTTCTGCGAGGGTTGCGTTGTCAGGGTGCGGAGATTCTAGCGGAGATGTCGTCCGCCATCGACCGGTAGCGTCACCCCGGTCACGTAGCGATTGTCGAGCAGATAGCGCAGGCTCTGGTAGATCACCCCCGGCCCGGGGATCATCCCCATCGCCGACCTGGCCTTCACCTTCTCGACATAGGCCTCGTCGTCGCCCTCGCCCAGCATGATCAGCGACGGCGCGATGGCGTTGACCTGGATCGAGGGGGCGTACATGGCCGCGAAGGAGAGCGTCAGGTTGGCGAGCCCCGCCTTGGTGGCGGCATAGGCGGCGTGCTTCCTCGAGCCCGTCTGCGCCACATGATCGGTCAGGTGCACGATGTCGCGCTGGGGCTCGCTGCACGCCTCGAGCAGCTCGCGGCCATGCAGGTTGATCAGGTAGGGCGCCAGCATATGGATGCGGAACAGCCGCTCGAAGTCGGCCCCGGCCTCCTCGCCGGTGGCGTCCGGCGCCCAGTCGCTGGCGTTGTGGACGATCGCCCGCAGCGCGCCGGTGTGCGCCTTGAGCCGGGCGATAAAGTCGAGGATGCCGGCTTCGCTGGCGAAATCCGCCTGCAGGGTGACGATGCCCCGTTCGCGCAGCGCCGCGAGCTCGTCACGCTCGCGGCGGTAGCTGACGATCACCGGATGGCCGTCGTCGCGCAGGCGCTCGGCGCAGTGGCGCCCCAGGCGCTGGGCACCGCCGGTGATCAGGATCGGCGAGGCGCTCATCCACGCCCCTCCCGGACCAGGCTGCCCACCGTCGGCACCAGCGGCTCGCGGGGCGCATAGGTGAAGACATCGGAGAAAACGCGAGAGCGCTCGAGCCCCAGCGAGGCCAGCACGTCGACGCAGGCGTAGACCATGCCCGGCGACCCCGAGAGATAGACGTCATGGCCGGCGATGTCGTCGAGGTTCTCGGCCAGGGCCTGGTCGATGCGACCGCGATGGGCGAGGATCCGCTCGCCCTCCACGGGCTCCTCGGGCACCACCTCGGTGACCACATGGAAACGGAAGCCCGCATGCGCCTCGGCCCACGCCCGGGGCAGCCGCTCCAGGTAGAGGTCACGATGCTCCCGGGCCGCCCACCAGAGGTCGATCTCACGCTCGGGATCCTCATGCAGTGCCGCCTCGACGATCGCCTTCATCTGGGCGAAGCCGGTGCCCGCGGCGACCAGCAGCAGGGGCCGCGCGCTCTCCGGGTCGAGCACGCAGTCGCCGCCGGGCAGGCGCAGGGTGAGCCGTTCGGCCACCGCGACCATCTCGCGCAGCCGCGCCGAGTTCGCGCGCTCCGGCCAGTGCTGGATATGCAGCTCGATCACGCCGTCGCCGCCATGGGCGTTGGCGATCGAGAACGGGACCCAGGTCGCGTCGTCCAGCTTGAGTTCCAGGTACTGGCCGGGCGCGTGGGCCACGGCCTCGGCACGGCCTTCCAGGGTGACGCGGAAGACGTCGGGGGTGAGATCCTCCACCTCGGTCACCTGGCAGGTCAGGGTCCTTGCCGTCATGAATGCCTCGTGTCGTTGTCGGGGGGAAGCGCGATGCCCAGCTCGTTCCAGCGGTCGCTGACGCGGGCCTTGATGGCCTCGTCCATGACGATGGGCGTGCCCCACTCGCGGTCGGTCTCGCCGGGCCACTTGCCGGTGGCGTCCAGCCCCATCTTGGAGCCCAGGCCGGCCACCGGTGAGGCGAAGTCGAGATAGTCGATGGGGGTGTTCTCGACCAGCACGGTGTCGCGGGCCGGGTCCATGCGGGTGGTGATCGCCCAGATCACGTCCTTCCAGTCGCGGGCGTCGACGTCGTCGTCGAGCACCACCACGAACTTGGTGTACATGAACTGGCGCAGGAAGCTCCACACCCCCATCATCACCCGCTTGGCGTGGCCCGGGTACTGCTTCTTCATGGTCACCACCGCCATGCGGTAGGAGCAGCCCTCCGGCGGCAGGTAGAAGTCGACGATCTCGGGAAACTGCCGCCTCAGGATGGGCACGAAGACCTCGTTGAGCGCCAGCCCGAGAATCGCCGGCTCGTCGGGCGGGCGACCGGTATAGGTGGAGTGATAGATGGCGTTCTCGCGCATGGTCATGCGCGTCACCGTGAACACCGGGAACTGCTCGACCTCGTTGTAGTAGCCGGTATGGTCGCCGTAGGGGCCTTCCGGCGCCATGTCATCGGGGTAGATGAAACCTTCCAGAACGATTTCTGCGGACGCCGGGACCTCCAGGTCGGCATGGCCGCACCTGACCAGCTCGGTGCGCGAGCCGCGCAGCAGCCCGGCGAAGGCGTACTCGGAGAGCGAGTCCGGCACCGGGGTCACCGCGCCGAGGATGGTGGCCGGGTCGGCGCCCAGTGCCACCGCCACCGGGAAGGGCTCGCCGGGGTGGGCCCGCTGGAACTCCTGGAAGTCGAGCGCCCCGCCGCGGTGGGAGAGCCAGCGCATGATCAGGCGGTTCTTCGAAAGCTTCTGCTGGCGGTAGATGCCGAGGTTCTGGCGCTGCTTGTGCGGTCCGCGGGTCACCACCAGGGCCCAGGTGACCAGAGGGGCCACGTCGCCCGGCCAGCAGTGCTGGATCGGCAGGCGGTCGAGGTCGACCTCCTCATCCTCGTAGGCCAGGGCCTGCACCGGCGCCGAGCGCACCGTCTTCGGCCCCATGCTCATGACCTGCTTGAAGATCGGCAGCTTGTCCCAGGCGTCGCGGAACCCCTTGGGCGGCTCCGGCTCCTTGAGGAAGGCGAGCAGCTCGCCCACCTCGCGCAGGGCGGCAACGCTGTCCTGGCCCATGCCCAGGGCCACCCGCTGCGGCGTACCGAAGAGGTTGCCGAGCAGCGGCATGGCGTGGCCCTTGACGTTCTCGAACAGCAGTGCCGGCCCGCCAGCCCGCAGGGTGCGGTCGCAGATCTCGGTGATCTCGAGGTAGGGATCGACCTCGGCGGTGACGCGCGTCAGTTCCCCCCGGGCCTCCAGGGCCGCGATGAAGTCGCGCAGGTCCTTGTACTTCATTCCATTTCCCGTTTCCGGAACGACGAAAGGGGCAGCATAGCATGCCCCTTCAATACGTCTGCTGAATCGCCGGTGGTGAGCGGCGCCGGGGACAGGCCGAAGAGGGGGTCCTATGCCAGGGATGGCATCGGTAGCGCCCAGGGAGGGGTTCACAGCGCCCCCTCGCAGGCCTGTCGCCGGGTCAGCCGCGTCTTTCTACAGGCGCCCGACCCCGCGCCAAGATGCCTCGGCGGTAGCACCCCGACGCTTCCACCAGCCGCGAGCCAAGGCTACGGAATCAGCGGCGCTTCATGGCCTCGAAGAACTCGAGGTTCGTCTTGGTATCCTTCAGGCGGTCGATCAGGAATTCGGTGGCCGCGGTGTCGTCCATGGGGTTGAGCAGCTTGCGCAGGATCCACATGCGCTGCATCTCGTCCTCGGAGGCGATCAGGTCCTCGCGGCGGGTACCGGAGCGGCGGATGTTGATTGCCGGGTAGACGCGACGCTCGGCCAGCTTGCGGTCCAGGTGCGCCTCCATGTTGCCGGTACCCTTGAACTCCTCGAAGATCACCTCGTCCATCTTCGAGCCGGTGTCCACCAGCGCCGTGGCGATGATGGTCAGGCTACCGCCCTCCTCGATGTTGCGCGCCGCGCCGAAGAAACGCTTGGGCTTCTCCAGGGCATGGGCGTCGACACCGCCGGTGAGCACCTTGCCGGAGCTCGGCACCACGGTGTTGTAGGCCCGCGCCAGGCGAGTGATGGAGTCGAGCAGGATCACCACGTCCTTCTTGTGCTCGACCAGGCGCTTGGCCTTCTCGATGACCATCTCGGCGACCTGGACGTGGCGCGCCGGCGGCTCGTCGAAGGTCGAGGCCACCACCTCGCCGCGCACGGTGCGCGACATCTCGGTCACTTCCTCCGGGCGCTCGTCGATCAGCAGCACGATCAGGTGGCACTCGGGGTTGTTGCGGGTGATCGAGGTGGCGATGTTCTGCAGCATCAGCGTCTTGCCCGCCTTGGGCGGCGAGACGAGCAGGCCGCGCTGGCCCTTGCCGATGGGCGCGGTCAGGTCGATGATCCGCGCGGTGAGATCCTCGGTGGAGCCGTTGCCGATCTCCATGCGCAGCCGCTCCTGGGGGAACAGCGGCGTGAGGTTCTCGAACAGGATCTTGTGCTTGGCGTTCTCCGGCTTGTCGAAGTTGATCTCGCTGACCTTGAGCAGCGCGAAGTAGCGCTCCCCTTCCTTCGGCGGACGAATCTTGCCGGAAATGGAATCGCCCTTGCGCAGGTTGAAGCGACGGATCTGCGAGGGCGACACATAGATGTCGTCGGGCCCCGCGAGATAGGAGCTGTCGGCACTGCGCAGGAAACCGAAGCCGTCCTGGAGGATCTCCAGCACCCCATCGCCGTAAATGGCCTCGCCGCTCTTGGCATGCTTCTTGAGGATGGCGAAGATGATGTCCTGCTTACGGGACCGCGCCAGGTTGTCGATGCCCATCTCTCGGGCGGTCTCCAACAGCTCCGGCACTGGCTTTTGCTTGAGTTCGGTAAGATTCATCGGTGTGTTCAGAAGTTGCTCTTGGAAGCCGGGCGGCAGTGCGCCATGCGGAAAGACAGGGGCGAGACGATTACGCCGCGTGAGTGCGTTCAGAGCCCTCGCAGGCATCCACTCGTCGTATCGCGGGGCTCGTCAGGCAGTACGGACCGGGGGCGGGCGACCGGAACAGGGGTCACCGCAGCGATGACAGATTCGAGGGAGCAGCATCATTTTCGCCTGATCAACGGCTCACGACAACTCGGCCATGATTGCACGCTGACGCAGTGGGCTTTCTGACGACTTGGAAACTGACCGATACGGGGACACCGTGTAACGGTCGGGAAGCATTCGGAACAGGCGAACGCCTCGATACTAGTCAAGGGCGAGGACAAACGCAAGCCCCCGCCAGACGAGACACCACAATTGACAAGCCTCGAGGGCGCCCGCACCCTTGACTTCTCGACCGAAGGACACCCGCATGAACCAGCCCACGGACAGGCTCTCCCGCCGCCCTCGGGCGCTCGCGAGCCGGCCGGCAACGGCCCCGCGACGCCTCGCCGCCATCGATCTCGGCTCCAATAGCTTCCACCTGCTGGTGGCCAACTACCAGGACGACCGGCTGCAGGTGGTGGCCCGGCTCGGCGAGAAGGTCCAGCTGGCCGCCGGCCTGGACGCCGAGGGCCGGCTGAGCGAACCGGCCATGCAGCGCGCCCTGGCGTGCCTGGCCCGCTTCGCTCCCTTCCTCGAGGGCATCGCCCCCGGCCACCTGCGGGTGGTAGGCACCAACGCCCTGCGCGACGCCACCAACAGCCAGGCCTTCATCGAGCGCGCCGAGGCGCTGCTGGGCAGCCGCATCGAGATCGTCGCCGGCCGCGAGGAGGCGCGCCTGGTCTACCTGGGCGCCGCCCACGCCCTGGCCGAGGACGGCCGCCGGCTGATCGTCGACATCGGCGGCGGCTCCACCGAGTTCATCATCGGCGAGCGCTTCGAGCCGCTGGCCCTGGAGAGCCTGCGCCTGGGCTGCGTGACCTTCACCCGCCGCTTCTTCGGTGACGGCGAGGTCAGCGAGAAGCGCATGCGCCGCGCCGAACTCACCGCCCTCTCGGAGCTGGCCAACATCCGCCGCCCCTACCGGGAACTGGGCTGGTCCGACCCGGTGGGCTCCAGCGGCACCATCAAGGCCGCCGCCACGGTGCTGGCCGCGGCGGGCGCCGCCCCCGACGGGGTGATCACCCGCCAGGGACTCGCCGAACTGCGCCGGCACCTCATCCGGTGCCGGCGCCTCGACCGGGTCGCCATGGAGGGCCTCAAGGCCGACCGGACGAAGATCTTCCCCGCCGGGGTCGCGATACTGGTCGCCATCTTCGAGGCCTTCGGGCTCGAGCAGATGCGCTACGCCGACGGCGCCCTGCGCGAAGGGGTGCTCTACGACATGGTCGGGCGCAACAGCCCCGAGGATTCGCGGCTCAAGACCCTGGCGGGCCTCGAGCGTAGCTACGGCGTGGATGCCCGCCAGGCGGGCAACGTGGCCGAGACGGCCCGGGCCCTGTTCGCGCAGGTCCGCGAGCCCTGGGGGCTCGACGACGACCAGGCATGCTTTCTCGGCTGGGCGAGCCGGCTCCACGAGATCGGCCTGGCGATCTCCCACAGCCAGTTCCACCGCCACGGCGCCTACCTGCTGGAACACGCCGACCTCTCGGGGTTCTCGCGGCCCGAGCAGCGGCTGCTGGCCTTTCTCGTCCGCGCCCACCGCCGCAAGTTCCCGCACAAGGAGTGGCAGGCCCTGCCCGCCTCGGAGCAGCGCCCCCATGGCCGGCTGGCCCGGCTGCTGCGGCTGGCGGTGCTGCTCAACCACTCCCGTCCCGAGCGACCTCCCGCCACGCCGCGCCTCGAGGCCCGCGGCGATGGGCTGCGGCTGCGGCTCGACGGCGGCGACGACCAGGCGCTGCTGCTCACCGACCTCGAACAGGAGGCCGCCTACCAGCAGGCGGCCGGCTTCCCGCTGACCCTGGACCTTCGCTGAGCCAGCCCTCGGCGACCGCGACCCAGCGCCCCTCCCCGGCCTCCAGCACGGCCACGGCCTCGCCGGCGTGGTGGACCACCAGCAGCCGCTCGCGCGCCCAGGGCGGCAGGCCCAGCTCCTGCAGCAGGCGCTTGAGATCCCGCCGACCGCGCCCGGCCAGGCGCAACCGCTCGCCGCCGCGGCGTGGCGCCACCCGCAGCCGCACCGGCATGCCGTCATCGCGCACCAGGCCCACCGCGACCTCACCCGCCGGCGTCGCCAGGGGGGGGCGACCGCTCCATTCGCCCTGCCAGTCGGCCGGCAGGGACGACACGGGGGCCAGCAGGTAGAGGTGCCCCCGCCAGAGTCGCGCCTCGGCGCCCGGCCACGCCACCCGTACCTCGGCATCGGGTCGCGCACCGAGCTGCGCCAGCAGGCTCTCCAGGCGTCTCGCCGGCGGCGTCGGCAACCCCAGGCACCCGGCGGCATGCCGGATCAGCAGCCGCCGACGCGCCGACGAGAGCTCGGCCAGACCCGCCGTGGGCATCCGCCCGGCCTCGCCGCCCAGCCGTTCGAGATCCAGGCTGGCCAGCTCCTCGAGCAGCGCATCGGCCTCCCCGGCCCGTGCCGCACTGCACGCCAGGGCCTCGCCGGCACGGGGCCAGCGGCTCTCGAGCAGCGGCATCACGGTCCGGCGCAGGAAATTGCGATCCAGGGTGGTGTCAGCGTTGGAGGGGTCCTCGACCCAGGCGAGGCCCAGCCGGCTCCCCTCGGCCTCGAGTTCGGCCCGCAGTCGTCCCAGCAGCGGGCGCTCGAGTCGCCGCCCCCGTCGGTCGCGTCGGTGCGGCATCGCGGCGAGCCCGCGCACCCCGCTGCCGCGCAGGGCGGCGAGCAGGAAGGTCTCGGCCTGGTCGTCGCGGTGCTGGGCCAGCCACAGGGTCTCGCCAGGCGCCACGCGCCGGTCGAAGGCGGTGTAGCGGGCCTCGCGGGCCGCACCCTCGAGTCCCAGGCTATCCATCGGGTCGACGGTGACCCGCTCGATGAAGAGCGGCACGCCGAGCCGCGAGGCGAGCCGGCGGCTATGGGCCTCGAAGCCGTCGGCGGCGGCCTGCAGCCCATGGTGCACGTGCAGGGCATGGAGGGGTCGGGGGTGGCGCCGGCAGGCATCGGCGGCCAGGGTCAGCAACAGCGAGGAGTCGAGGCCGCCGGAGAGCGCCACCCAGACGACACGCCCCGGCGGGGTCTGTGCCAGGGCGTCATCGACAAGAAGCTGAAGGGACATGGCAAGCACCCTGATAGGCAAATCGCCGAGGCCGCCCGGAGAGAAAAGCCGCGGTATCGGAATCAATGGCCTGAAGGCGCCTGGTGTGGCCGCCGGCGCTGGCGGGCCCTATGGGGTCAGACCCCAGTCAAGCCGCCATGCCTGTCTCGGCGCACTCTACCAGCGACATCACCGCCGCCGGGGTCTGACCCCATAGGGCCAGGTCGCCGAGATACGAAGCTTATGCCGGCGCCCCATAGCTCATCAGCCGCTGATACCGCCGCTCGAGCAGCGCCTCGCTGTCCATGGCGTCGAGGCGCTCCAGGCTCTCCTGCAGCGAGGCCCGGACCCGCTCGGCGGTGGTCACCGGATGGCGATGGGCGCCCCCCAGCGGCTCCTCGATCAGGGTGTCGACGAAACCCAGCTCCTTGAGCCGCTCGGCGGTGATGCCCATGGCCTGGGCAGCATCGGAGGCCTTCTCGGCGCTCTTCCACAGGATGGAGGCGCAGCCTTCCGGCGAGATCACCGAGTAGGTGGAATACTGCAGCATGGCGAGCTCGTCGCACACGCCGATGGCGAGCGCCCCGCCGGAGCCGCCCTCGCCCACCACGGTGGCGATGATCGGCGTCCTGAGGCGCGACATCACCGCCAGGTTGTAGGCGATCGCCTCGCTCTGGCCGCGCTCCTCGGCGTCGATGCCGGGATACGCCCCCGGCGTGTCGATGAAGGTCAGCACCGGCATCCTGAAACGCTCGGCCATCTCCATCAGGCGGCACGCCTTGCGGTAGCCTTCCGGGCGCGGCATGCCGAAGTTGCGACGCACCTTCTCCTTGACGTCGCGCCCCTTCTGGTGGCCGATCACCATCACCGGGCGGTCGTCGAGGCGGGCGACGCCGCCGACGATGGCGGCATCGTCGGCGAAGTTGCGATCACCGTGGAGCTCGTCGAAGTCGGTGAAGACATGCTCGAGGTAGTCCAGGGTGTAGGGGCGCTGCGGGTGGCGCGACAGCTGGGAGACCTGCCAGGGGGTCAGGTCCTTGAAGATCGACTCGGTGAGCTTGCGGCTCTTCTCCTCGAGCCGGCCGATCTCGTCGTTGAGGTTGACCTGGCTGTCGTTGCCGACCAGGCGCAGCTCCTCGATCTTGGCCTGGAGTTCGGCGATGGGCTGTTCGAAGTCGAGATAGTTGGGATTCATTGGCCAGATGCCTTGTGGTGTTTCACCGCCCGCACGCGTGGGCGCGGCCGGCGCGAAGAATGGAAGTGGCAGGCATTATCGCACCCTCAACGCGCGGCGCAAGGCGACTCCCGTTCGCTGCAGGACTATCACAGATGGCAGCACCGCTCGAGGCTGTTCCGGCGACAGGCCTGCGAGGAGGCGCTGTGAACCCGTCCGTGGGCGCTACATTTGCCCTGCTTCGCTCTCGCATCCTACTCCGCTTGCAGGACCTGGCCTGGCCATCCATGGCCAGCCCGTTCGGAGCAGTGCTCCTCACCCCTGGCAAATGACCTCCTCTTCGGCCTATCCCCGGCGCCTCTCGCTTCGGGCAACTGCGATTGTCCTGCCGTTCGCAGCCCGCAGCCCGCAGCCCGCAGCCCGCAGCCCGCAGCCCGCAGCCCGCAGCCCGCAGCCAGATTATCGATACTTGAGCCGCACCCCATCCTGCCCCTGCACCTCGCGCAGGGCGATCAGCAGCTCGTCGCTGGGGGAGACCTTCCACTCCTCGGCCAGCTCCAGCCAGCCGACGGCCTCGCCATTGCGGTAGCGCAAGCGCACCGGCAGGCCACCGCCGTCACGCCAGGGGGCGAGGCTGTCGCGCAGGCTGTCGACCAGCCGGCCGTTGGCCCGGGCACCGTCCAGCGACAGCTCCACCGCCTGGCCGTAGCGGGTGCGCGCCGCCACCATGGGGGTGACCTCCTTGCCGCGCAGGCGCAGGCCGCCGGAGTAGTCGTCGCTGGCGACCTCGCCCTCGACGATCAGCACCTGGTCGGCCTCGATCTGGCCGCGCAGCTGGTCATAGAGCTCGCCGAACAGCGAGGCCTCGATGCGCCCGGTGCGATCGTCCAGGGTGACGAAGGCCATGGTGTCGCCGCGCTTGGACTTCATGGTGCGCACCCCGATCACCAGCCCGGCGACCCGTTGCGGCTCCCGCGAGGGCCTGAGATCGCTGATGCGGGTGGAGACGAAGCGCTCGAGTTCCTTCTCGTACTCGTCGATGGGGTGGCCGGTGAGGTAGAGCCCCAGGGTCTCCTTCTCGCCGGCCAGGCGCTCCTTGTCGGTCCAGTCCCGCACCGTCAGGTAGTCGGCGTAGGCATCCCCGGCCGCCTCGTCGACGAAGGCCTCGCCGAACATGTCGATCATGCCCAGGCTCTGGTTGGTCTGGTTCTGGGCCGCGGCCTTCAAGGCGTCGTCCAGGGCGGCGGCGAGCACCGCCCGGCTCGGCCCCAGGGAGTCCAGCGCCCCCGAGCGGATCAGCGCCTCGAGGGTGCGCTTGTTCATGCGCCGGGGGTCGAGGCGACGGCAGAAGTCGAACAGGTCGGTGAAGGGGCCCTCGGCCTCGCGGGCCTCGACGATGGCACCGATGGGTCCCTCGCCGACGCCACGGATGGCCCCCAGCCCGTAGACCACCCGCCCCTCGACGTCGACGGTGAACTTGTAGGCCCCCACGTTGACGTCGGGCGGCGTCACCGTGAGCGAGAGGTGGCGGCACTCCTCGATCAGCGGCACCACCTTGTCGAGGTTGTCCATCTCGGTGGACATCACCGCGGCCATGAAGGGACCTGGGTAATGCGCTTTTAACCAAGCCGTTTGATACGACACCAGCGCATAGGCCGCCGAGTGCGACTTGTTGAAGCCGTAGCCGGCGAACTTCTCCACCAGGTCGAAGAGGTTGCCCGCCAGGTCGCGGTCGATGCCGTTCTCGGCACACCCCTCCATGAAGCCGGCGCGCTGCTTGGCCATCTCCTCGGGCTTCTTCTTGCCCATGGCACGGCGCAGCAGGTCGGCCTGGCCCAGGCTGTAGCCGGCCATCACCTGGGCGATCTGCATCACCTGCTCCTGGTAGAGGATGATGCCGTAGGTGGGCTCGAGCACCGGCTTGAGCAACTCGTGCTGGTAGTCCGGGTGCGGGTAGGCGAGCTCGGCGCGACCGTGCTTGCGGTTGATGAAGTCGTCGACCATGCCCGACTGCAGGGGACCGGGGCGGAACAGCGCCACCAGGGCGATCATGTCCTCCAGCGAGTCGGGCAGCAGGCGCTTGATCAGCTCCTTCATGCCACGGGATTCGAGCTGGAAGACCGCCGTGGTCTCGGCACGCTTGAGCATCTCGAAGGTCGGGGCGTCGTCGAGCGGGATGCCGTCGATGTCCAGCGGCCCTTCACCGGCGGCCTCGCGGACCTTGTCGACCATCTCCAGCGCCCAGTCGATGATGGTCAGGGTACGCAGGCCGAGGAAGTCGAACTTGACCAGGCCGGCGTCCTCGATGTCGTTCTTGTCGAACTGCACGACCAGGCCGTTGCCCTCCTCGTCGCAGAGCAGCGGCGAGAAGTCGGTGAGCTTGGTGGGGGCGATCACCACGCCGCCGGCGTGCTTGCCGGTGCCCCGGGTGATGCCCTCGAGCTTGAGCGCCATCTCCCAGATCTCGGCGGCCTCCTCGTCGCCCTCGATGAACTCCTTGAGCGCTGGCTCGGCCTCGATCGCCTTGGCCAGGGTCATGCCGACCTCGAAGGGGATCAGCTTGGAGAGCTTGTCGCCCAGCGAGTAGGGCTTGCCCTGGGCCCGGGCCACGTCGCGCACCACCGCCTTGGCGGCCATGGTGCCGAAGGTGACGATCTGCGACACGGCGTTGCGGCCGTAACGCTCGGCCACGTAGTCGATCACCCGGTCGCGCTTCTCCATGCAGAAGTCGACGTCGAAGTCGGGCATCGAGACCCGCTCCGGATTGAGGAAGCGCTCGAACAGCAGGTCGTAGCCGATGGGGTCGAGGTCGGTGATCTTCTGGGCATAGGCCACCAGCGAGCCGGCGCCGGAGCCGCGCCCCGGACCGACGGGCACGTCGTTGTCCTTGGCCCACTGGATGAAGTCCATCACGATCAGGAAGTAGCCCGGGAAGCCCATCTGGATGATGATGTCGAGCTCGAAATCGAGACGCTGCCGGTAGCGGGCCTCGATCTCGGCCCACTCGGTGCCGTCGCGGGGATAGCGGTCGGCCGGAAAGAGGAAGTCGAGGCGCTCGGTGAGGCCATCGTGGGAGATCTTGCGGAAGAACTCGTCCCGGGTCATGCCCTCGGGGATCTCGAACTCCGGCAGGAAGATCTCGCCCAGGCGCACGTCGACGCTGCAGCGTGCGGCGATCATCACGCTGTTCTCGAGCGCCTCGGGGATGTCGGCGAACAGCTCGGCCATCTCCTCGGGGCTCTTGAGGTACTGCTCCTCGGTGTAGCGCCGCTCGCGTCGCTTGTCGTCCAGCGCCTTGCCCTCGCCGATGGAGACCCGGGTCTCGTGGGCCCAGAAGTCCTCTCGCTCGAGGAAGCGCACGTCGTTGGTGGCCACCACCGGGGTGCCGGTCTCGAGGGCCAGGTCCACCGACAGGTGCACGCACTCCTCCTCCAGCGGCCGGCCGGTACGGATCAGCTCCAGGTAGAAGCGGCCGGGGAAGGCGGCGTTCCACTCCTCGAGCAGGGCCCGGGCCTCGTCGTGGTGGTCGGTGAGCAGGTGCCGGCCGATCTCGCCCTCGCGACCGCCGGAGAGCGCGATCAGCCCCTCGCTGGCCGCCAGCACCCAGGCTTTGTCGAGCAGGGCCCGCCCCTGGCGCTGCCCCTCCATCCAGCCCCGCGAGATCAGCTCGGTGAGGTTGCGATAGCCCACCTCGTTCATCGCCAGCAGGGTCAGTCGGTAGGGGTGCTCCTCGTCGTAGGGGTTGGCCAGCCACAGGTCGGCACCGATGATCGGCTTGAGGCCGGCGCCTTCGGCCCCCTTGTAGAACTTGACCAGGCCGAAGAGATTGGTCTCGTCGGTGACCGCCAGCGCCGGCGCCCCCTGCCCCACCGCCGCCTTGACCAGCGGCTTGAGCCGCACCAGGCCATCGACCAGGGAGTATTCGGTATGGACGCGGAGATGTACGAAGGGCGTTGTCATGGTGGACTCAAGGCTTGGCAGTGAATGGGCAGCACGGAAACCAGGCAATCGCAGTGTGACGCAGACTCAGGGCTTTCGTAGCTGGAGGCATCGCTCGGAGCTGATCCGGCGGCAGGCCTGCGGGGAGGCGCTATGAATCCCTCCCTGGACGCTACCGATTCCTTCCCTGGAATCGGACCTCCCCTTCGGCCTGCCCCCGGCGCTCCTCGCTATCCGCTACGGCAGTTGCCCTGCCCTGGAACAGCTGAAGTTCGTCAGAACAGCGCCAGCTGTCGCTTCACCGGGCCGAAGGAGCGACGGTGCTCGGGAAGCGCGCCGAGGCGCTCCAGGGCGGCCAGGTGCTCGCGGGTCGGGTAGCCCTTGTGGCGGGCGAAGCCGTAGTCGGGATGCCGGGCATCCAGCGCCACCATGTCGGCATCCCGGGCCACCTTGGCGAGTATCGAGGCCGCGGCGATGGCCGGGTGTCGCGCGTCGCCCTTGACCACCGCCTGGCCGGGCACATGATGCCCGGGCAGGCGATTGCCGTCCACCAGCAGATACTCCGGGGCCGGCGACAGCGCGTCGATGGCCCGGCGCATGGCCAGGTGGGTGGCATGGTAGATGTTCAGGTCGTCGATCTCGGCGGCGATGGCCTCGGCCACCGGGGCGGCCAGCGCACGCTCGCGAATCTCGGCGTCGAGGGCCTCGCGGCGGCGGGCGGTGAGCGCCTTGGAGTCGGCGAGCCCGGCGATGGGCCGCGCGGGGTCGAGGATCACCGCCGCCGCCACCACGCTGCCCACCAGCGGCCCACGCCCCACCTCATCGACCCCGGCCAGCCGCTCGCCGGCGTAGTCGATCACCAGCGGGGGCAGGTCGCGCGCGCTCATCGGCCCGCCTCCTCCGGCGTCGCCTCGAGGGCCGCCGCCGGCGACACGCTCTCGGGCAGCGGGCGCCGCGCCACCAGCGCCTCGATGGCATCACAGGCCCGGCGGCTGGCATCGCGCTGCAGCCCCGCATGCATCCCGGCGAAGCGTGCCTCCAGGGCCGCCCGCCCGTCGGCGTCGTCGAGCATGGCGCCGAGGCGCTCGGCGATCGCCGCCGGGGTCGCCGCGTCCTGAATCAGCTCCGGCACCAGCGTCTCCCGAGCGATCAGGTTGGGCAGCGAGATCCACTCGGTCTTGACCAGGTGCCTGACCAGCCAGTGGGTCGCCGGGGCCATCCGATAGGCCACCAGCATCGGGCGATGGCAGAGCATCGCCTCCAGCGCCGCGGTGCCCGAGGTGAGCAGCACCGCGTCAGACGCCACCATCGCCTCGCGGGCCTGGCCGTCGAGCAGGGTGACGCACCCGTCGAGGGCGGGGCGCGTGGCGAGCAGGGCGGTGAGCTCGCGGTATCGCTCGGGGGTGGCCGCGGGAATCACCACCCGCAGGCCGGGGCGGGCCCGGCACAGCCGCTCGGCGGCGTCGAGGAAGGTTGCCCCGAGGAAGCGGATCTCGTTGGCCCGGGAGCCCGGCAACACGGCGAGCAGCGGGACATCATCGGGCAGGCCGAGTGCCACCCTGGCGGCCGCGCGGTCATTGACCAGCGGCAGCTCATCGGCCAGGGGGTGGCCGACGAAGGCCACGGGAACGCGATGCTGCCGATAGAAGGCCGCCTCGAAGGGCAGGAAGGTGAGCATGGCATCCACGGACTTGGCGATGCCCTTGACCCGGCCCTGGCGCCAGGCCCAGACGGTCGGGCTGACGTAGTGGGCGGTGGTGATGCCAGCCTCGCGCAGCTGTCGCTCCAGGCCGAGGTTGAAGTCCGGCGCGTCGATGCCGACCATGATGTCGGGCCGCCAGTCGAGCGCATCCCGCCGGAGGGTGCGCCTGACTCGGATCAGCTCCGGGAGGTGCTTCACCACCTCGACCAGGCCCATCACCGAGAGGGTCTCCAGGGGAAAGCGGCTGTCGATGCCCTCGGCGATCATCCCCGGGCCGCCGATGCCGCGGAACTCGACGTTCGGATGGCGCGCCTTGAGCGCGCGCATCAGGCCGGCGCCGAGGATATCGCCGGACAGTTCGCCGGCCACCAGGTAGACGCGCCTTACCTTCATCATGTCAGCGTCATCTCGGCGAGGCCCGTCAGCGCACGATGCCGCGGGTCGACACCTCGATGGAGGTGGCGAAGGCCTCGGTCTCGGGCAGGGAGAAGCGTGCCCGAATCCCCTGCAGCGCCTGCTCCACGGTCAGCCCCTGGCGGTAGACCAGCTTGTAGGCCTCACCCAGCGCCCTGATCGCCTCCCTCGAGAAGCCGCGGCGCTTGAGCCCCACCAGGTTGAGGCCGTGGACCTCGGCCGGATTACCGTTGATCAGCACGTAGGCCGGGGTGTCCTTGGTGATGATGGAGCCGCCGCCCGCCATCGCGTGGGCGCCGAAGTAACAGAACTGATGGATCGCCGAGAGCCCGCCGAGGATAGCGAAATCCCCCAGGGTCACATGGCCGGCCAGGGTCACCTGGTTGGCCAGGATGCAGTCGTTGCCGATCATGCAGTCATGGCCCACGTGGACATAGGCCATGAACAGGTTGCGACTGCCGATGGTGGTCTCGCCCCGGTCCTGGGCGGTACCGCGATGCAGCGTCACCCCCTCGCGGATGACGTTGTCGTCTCCTATCACCAGGCGGGTCGGCTCACCGGCATACTTCTTGTCCTGGCAGTCCTCGCCGACCGAGGCGAACTGGAAGATACGGGTGCGCGCGCCGAGCACGGTGGGTCCCTTGACCACCACGTGCGGGCCGATCCGACTGCCGGGCCCGACCTCGACGTCGGGCCCGATCACCGAGAAGGGCCCCACCTCGACGTCGTCGGCCAGACAGGCCGCGGGATCGATGATGGCAGTGGGATGAATCAAGCGACCTTCCTCTCGGCACAGATGATTTCGGCCTCGCAGGCCAGCTCGCCGGCCACGGTGGCCCGGCAGGCGAATTTCCAGATGCCGCGCTTCTCGCGAACCACGTCGGCCCGCAGCACCAGTTGGTCGCCGGGCATCACCGGACGCTTGAAGCGGACATTGTCGCTGCCGACCAGGTAGTAGACGTAACCGTCGGCGGGCAGCTTGTTGACGGTCTTGAAGCCGAGGATGCCGCAGGCCTGGGCCAGCGCCTCGATCACCAGCACGCCGGGCATGATCGGATGGTGGGGGAAATGGCCATTGAAGAACGGCTCGTTGATGCTCACATTCTTGTAGGCGACGATGGATTCGCCAAGGGCAAGCTCCGTCACCCGATCCACCAGCAGGAAGGGATAGCGGTGGGGCAAATACTCACGAATCTCGTTGATGTCCATTACCATCGTTGCGACCTCTGAAATAACGAAATGCCCGCGGAACGGGCAAACACGAGCCGGCGGCCTCGACCGTCGGGCAGGCGGTGGATTATAGCGCCCCCTGTCGTGCTCTCAACCGCTCTCCGTCCCCGGCCTTGTTCCCGATCGCCACACCCTCAGCCGCCACGGCCGGACTTCTCGAGCCGTGCCAGTCGCTTGGCGAGGTCGTCGAGCTGCTTGAAGCGCACGGCATTCTTGCGCCACTGAGCGTTCTTCATCGCCCCGGTGCCCGACGAATAGACCCCGGGCTCGAGGATCGAGTTGGTCACCAGGCTCATGCCGGTGACCTGCACCCCGTCGCAGAGGGTGAGATGGCCCGAGAGCCCCACGCCACCGCCGAGCATGCAGTGCTTCCCCACCCGGGTGGAACCGGCGATCCCCACGCAGCCGGCCAGGGCACTGTGGTCACCGATCTGCACGTTGTGGGCGATCTGCACCTGGCTGTCGATCTTGACGTCGTTGCCGATGACGGTGTCCCCCAGCGCCCCGCGATCGATGCTCGAGCAACTGCCCACCTCGACGTCGTCGCCCAGCACCACGCCGCCGAGTTGGGCGATCTTGTGCCAGCGCGCGCCGTCATGGGCGAAACCGAAGCCGTCGCCGCCGATCACGCAGCCGCTGTGCAGGATGGCCCGCTCGCCGATCACCACGCCGTGGCAGACGGTGACATTGGCGTGCAGGCGCGACCCGGCGCCGATACGCGAGTCGGCACCGATCACGCAGCCCGGGCCGACCACCACCTCGTCGCCCAGCGTGACGCCCGCCTCGACCACCGCCTGAGGGCCGACCTCGACTCGCTCGCCCAGGCGAGCACCCTCGGCCACCACCGCCGAGGGGTGAATGCCGCCCGGGGCGCGACTGGCCAGGGGGTCGAACAGTCGCGACAGTGCTGCATAGGCCAGGTAGGGGTTGGCCAGCTCGAGCCGGGCCACCGGGCACTCCTCGCCCAGCTCCGGCGTCAGCAGTACCGCCGCGGCACGGGTGCCCGGCAGGTCCTTGAAATAGGCGCGGTTGGCCAGGAAGGCGACCTGGTCGGGCGTCGCGTCCCGCAGGGTGGCCAGGCCGCTCACCCGGCGGCCGGCATCGCCGACCAGGCGGGCGTCGAGTTGCTCGGCGAGCTCGCCAAGCGTGAAGGTAGGGGAGTCTGGATGCGTCATGGGGGACCTGATCCGGTTGGGTCGTCCGCTCAGAAGAGCGAGTTGAGGACCTGGGTCACCTCATCGGTCAGGTCCGGCAGGTCACGGTCAGAGTGCAGCACCCCCTGGGGCTCCACCAGCACCTCGACACCGTGGCGCTCGATGATCTGATCCACGGCCTGCTCCAGCTTGGGCTCGGCCTCCTGCAGGAACTGTTGCTCGGCCTGCTGCTGGGCCTGGATGACCTGCTGGCGCAGCTGCTCGAACTCGGCGCCCTTCTGCTGGAACTCCTGGACGGCCGCCTGGCGGTCGGCCTCGGACATCAACTCGCCCTCCTGCTGCAGGCGCTGCTGCATCTGCTGAAGCTCTTGCCCCAGCGACTGGGCCTGCTGCTGCTGGCCGCCGATGCGGCTCTCCAGTTCGCTCATGGAGCGCTGGGCCGCATCGGTCTCCATCAGCGCACGGCGCCAGTCCAGCATGGCCACCTCGGCGGCCTGGGCCGGCAAGGCCAGGGCGGCGAGCATCAAGAGGCTTAGGGCAGCGGTAAGTTTACGCATGGTCATGCTCCTTGCAGGGCTCGATCAGAAGGTCTGGCCGAGCGAGAACTGGAAGAACTGGGTGTCATCGTCGCTCTCGTCGTTGACTGGCGCGGCGATGCTGAAGGTGAGCGGGCCCACCGCGGTCAGCCAGGAGAGGCCAACGCCCACGCTGTAGCGCAACTCGCCCAGGTCGACCCCGGAGCTGCAGTTCGAGTCGCCCCCCTCGGGCACGTCAAAGCAGCTGGTCAGGTAGGTGTTGCCGGCGTCCAGGAACAGCGAGGTCTGCATCGAGCGGCGGTCCTCGATGAAGGGCAGCGGGAAGAGCAACTCGGCGCTGCCCTGCACCAGTACGTTGCCGCCCAGGGTCCGGTCGCGGGTCGAGCCTTCGGGCGGCGTGGTTCGCGGCCCCAGGGTGTTGGCGGTGAAGCCGCGCACCGAGCCCAGGCCACCGGTATAGAAGTTCTCGTAGAACGGAAAGGGATCGTTGCCGATGCTGTCGGCATAGCCCAGCTCGCCACTGAACTTCAGTGCCCAGTCATGTGCCTCGTCGAGCGGGAAGAGCTGGCGGGCCCGGGCGCGGAGCTTGTAGTAGTCGGCGTCGCTGCCCGGCACCGCGGTTTCCAGCGACAGGCGTTGGTAGTTACCGGCGGTGGGCATGATGCCGCGGTTGAGGTTATTGCGGGTCCAGCTGGCGGTGAGCTTGAGGCTCTGGGCGTCGGCCCCCTGGTCCTCCACGTACTGCTGGATCTCCTGGGCGGTGTCGTTGAAGGTCTTGACCGTCAGGTCCTCCACCGAGGTGCCGAAGTTGAGCCGGGTCAGCTCGTTGATCGGGTAGCCGAAGTTGATGCCACCGCCGTAGGAGTCGGTGGAGAAGGTGGACACATCGGAGTCCTCGAAATCGGTCTCGCGGTAGAAGAGGTCGTAGCCGCGCGAGATGCCGTCCAGGGTCCAGTAGGGGTCGGTGAAGCCGAAGTTGAAGCTGGTGAAGGTGTCGCCGCGCTGGGCGCCCAGGTTCACCCGGTTACCGGTGCCGAGGAAGTTGTTCTGGGCCAGCGCCGCGCCGAAGATCACGCCGGCGCTCTGGGAGAAGCCAACGCTGGCCGAGACCGAACCCGAGGGCTGCTCCTCGACGGTGTAGGTGACGTCGAGCTTGTCCGGCTCGCCCGCCACCGGCTGGGTCTCGACATCGACCTGGCGGAAGAAGCCGAGACGCTCGAGGCGCTGGCGCGACAGGCTGATCGACTCGGTGGAGGCCGGCGCCCCCTCGAGCTGGATCATCTCGCGGCGCAGCACCTCGTCCTGGGTCGTGGTGTTGCCGATGAAGTCGATGCGCCGCACATAGGCGCGCTGGCCGGCATCCACCCGGAAGGTGAGGTCCACGGTCTCGCCGTCGGCGGCGATCTCCGGCACGCCGTCGATGTTGGCGAAGGCGAAGCCCTCGGCGCCCAGGTGCGCGCGCAGTGCCTCGGAGGAGGCGGTGACGTCGCTGCGCGAGAAGATCTCGCCACTCTCCACCTGGAGCAGGTCGCGTGCCTCGCGCTCGCTGATCTGCAGGTCGCCGGCGAAGCGGATGTCGCCCAGGCGGTACTGGCGGCCCTCGTCGACGTTGATGGTGATGAAGATCTGCGACTTGTCAGGGCTGATGGAAACCTGGGTGGAGGTGATGGCGAAGTTGACGTAGCCGCGGTCCAGGTAGAAGGAGCGCAGGCGCTCCAGGTCGCCGGAGAGGGCCTCGCGGGAGTACTCGTCCCGCGAGAACCAGCCGAACAGGCGCCCGGGGCGGTCGTCGAGCTCGAAGACATCGCGCAGGGTGTCATCGTCGAAGTCCCGGTTGCCGACGATATTGATCTGGCGGATCTTGGCCACCGCGCCCTCGTTGATGTCGATGTCGACCTGCACCCGGCCCTCGTCGATCTCCTCCACGCTGGCATCGATGGTCGCGCTGTAGCGGCCCTGGCCCTGGTAGAGGCCCTCGAGCTCGCGCTGGATCTCCTCCAGGGTGGAGAGCTGGAGAACCTGGCCTTCGGACAGGCCGGCCTCCTCGAGGCCCTGGCGCAGCTCGTCGTCGCCGATCTGGCGGTTGCCGGTGATGTTGAGACGGGTGATGGTGGGGCGCTCGACCACCTGGATGATCAGGACGTCGCCGTCGCGGGCGAGCTGAATGTCCTCGAACAGGCCGGTGGCGAACAGGCGGCGCGTCGCCTCAGCCAGTTCGCGGTCGTCCACGCGATCGCTGGCGCTGACAGGAAAGGCATTGAACACGGAGGCCGCGGAGACCCGCTGCAGTCCTTCTACCCGAATATCGGAAACTTCGAAAGGTTCTGCCTGGGCAAGGGAAGCCCCGGCGAGCAGCAGTGCCGCCAATCCGATGGTCTTGATTTTCATGCAGTCGATTCGCTCGCGTTGATCTGCCAATCCTGTCCAGACGGGCACCTTATACATTTGTGCGGGTGACTGACAAGGCTGGAGACCGGGCCCCACCTCCTTGTGCCGCCCACGCCTTCGCTCGCTACCAGAGTCGCATCAGGTCGAAGTAGATCGCCATCAGCATCAGGGTACCGACCAGCGCCAGGCCGATGCGCAAGCCGATGGCCTGGGTATACTCCGATACTGGCCGACCGCGGACGACCTCGACGAAATAGTAGAGCAGATGGCCGCCATCCAGCACCGGGATGGGCAGCAGGTTGAGCACCGCCAGGCTGATCGACAGGTAGGCCATGAAACTGACGAAGCTCTCGAGCCCGGTGCGTGCCGTGTCGCCGGCCACCCGGGCGATGGTGATCGGCCCCGAGAGATTGGTCGGCGAGATCAGCCCGACCAGCATCTTGCGGATGGCGCCCAGGGTCAGCATCGTCATCTCGCCGGTGCGCGAGACGGCCTGGCCCACCGCCGCCACCGGCCCGTAGCGGATCTCGCGGCGATACTCCTCGGGCCACTCCACCGGCTCGACGCCGGCCCCGATGTAACCGATGGCGCCCCCCTCCTCGAGCTCGTTGCGCCCGGGGGTGAGGGATAGCCGGAGGCGCTCCTGGCCACGCAGCACCTCGAGTTCGAGGGTCTCGCCCGGGTTCGCCCGCACGATATCGACGAAGTGCATCCAGTCGTCCACCGCGGCGCCGTCCACCGCGACCACCTCATCGCCGGGCGCGAGCCCGGCCGCCGCCGCCGCCTCGCCCTCGACGACCTGGCCGAGCACCGCCGGGTAGGGCGGGCGCCAGGGGGTGACCCCCAGGCTGGGCAGGGGCTGGGGCGGGTCCTGGCGTACCAGCCAGTCTTCCACCGGCAGGCGATGCTCGCGGGGGTCGGCCGTGGCGGCGTCACGGGCATCGATACGCAGCTCGCCGCTGGCACCGATGGCCGCGATCAGCTTCAGGTTGATCTGGTCCCAGGAACGTACCGCCTGCCCCTGCACCGCGGTGATCTCCTGGCCGGGGCGCAGGCCACCACGATCGGCGGGCGAGTCGGGCGTGACGTCACCGATCACCGGCGCCACCGTGGTCGTACCGACCACGAACAGCGCCCAATAGGCGACGATGGCAAGCAGGAAGTTGGCCAGGGGGCCGGCGGCGACGATGGCGATGCGCTGCCACACCGTCTTGCGATTGAAGGCCTGGCCGAGCTGATCATGGGGCACCGGGGCCTCGCGCTCGTCGAGCATCTTGACGTAGCCGCCGAGCGGAATCGCGGCCAGCACGAACTCGGTCCCATGGCGGTCGACACGGGACCAGATCGGCTTGCCGAAGCCTACCGAGAAACGCAGCACCTTGACGCCACAACGTCGTGCCACCCAGAAGTGGCCATACTCATGGAAGGTGATCAGCAGGCCCAGCACCACGATGACGGCCAGCACGTTCTGGATCAGGCCCAAGGCGGCCTCCTGTCGGGTTGCAGTAAGGGTTGCATCAGCAACGGTTCAGCCAGTCATGCGCCGCCTGGCGGGCTAGCGCATCGGCCTCGAGAATCGTCTCGAGGTCGGCGGCCGCCGCCACCGGCCGGGCGTCACGCACCCGCGCCACCAGCTCGCCGATCCCGGTGAAGCCGAGCCGGCGGTCGAGGAAGGCCGCCACGGCCACCTCGTTGGCGGCATTGAGCACCGCCGGCGCCGTGCCCCCCGCGGCCATCGCTTCCCGCGCCAGGCGCAGGCAGGGAAAGGCCTCCTCGTCAGGCGCCTCGAAATCGAGCCGCGCCACCGCGAACAGGTCCAGGGCCTCGACACCGGCGTCGATGCGCTCGGGCCAGGCCAGCCCGAAGGCGATCGGCGTGCGCATGTCCGGGTTGCCCAGTTGGGCGATCACCGACCCGTCGGCGTAGGCGGCCATGGAATGAATCACGCTCTGCGGATGCACCACCACCTGCACCTGGTCGGGCCGGGCATCGAACAGCCAACACGCCTCGATCAGCTCCAGCCCCTTGTTCATCAGGGTGGCGCTGTCCACCGAGATCTTGCGCCCCATGGACCAGTTGGGGTGGGCGCACGCCTGCTCGGGCGTCACCGCCGCCAGTTCGGCGCCGGACCTGCCGCGGAAGGGACCGCCGGAGGCAGTCAGCAGCAGCTGGGTGACCCCGTGGCGCCCCAGTCCACCGCGGTGCTCGGCTGGTAGACACTGATAGATGGCATTATGTTCGGAATCGATGGGCAGCAGGGTCGCCCCGGAGCCGGCCACGGCGTCCATGAACAGTGCCCCCGACATCACCAGGGCTTCCTTGTTGGCCAGCAGCACCCGCTTGCCGGCGCGCACCGCGGCCAGGGTCGGCAGCAGGCCGGCGGCACCGACGATGGCCGACATCACCACGTCGACCTCGCCCGCCTCGGCCACCTCGACCAGCGCCTCGGCGCCGGCGAGCACCTCGGTGGCGAGTCCCGCCTCGCGGAGTCGTTGGCGCAGCCAGGCGGCGTCCCGTTCGTCGCCAAGCACGGCCACGGCGGGCTGATGTACCCGGCACCGCTCGAGGAGGGGCTCGCGGGAGCGATGGGCCGTCAGGGCATGGACCCGGTAGCGCTCGGGATGGCGGGCGATCACGTCCAGGGTACTGGCCCCGATGGAGCCGGTGGCCCCCAGCACGGTCACCGTTCGCGGGCGGACAGACATGGCATCCATCTACAGCGCTCCCAGGTAGAGCAAGGCGAACAGCGGCAGGGCGGCGGTCAGGCTGTCGATACGATCGAGCACGCCGCCATGGCCAGGCAGCAGGTTGCTGGAGTCCTTGATGCCGCGGTGGCGCTTGAGCATGCTCTCGAGCAGATCGCCCAGCACCGAGGCCAGGGTCACCGCCAGGGTCGCCGCCACCAGGATCAGGCCACCGCCGGCGCCCAGCCCTTGCCAGAGTGCATAGACCACCGCCAGGACCGCGGTGGCGACGAGGCCACCGGCCACCCCCTCCCAGCTCTTGCCGGGGCTGACCTTCGGCGCCAGCTTGCGCCGGCCGAAGGCACGACCGGCGAAGTAGGCACCGATATCGGCACACCACACCACCAGCAGCACGAACAGCAGCCAGACCGCGCCGGAGTCGCGTAGCACATTGAGGCCGACCCAGGCCGGCAGCAGCACCCAGAGTCCCATGGCCAGACGCCACGGTGTGGCACCCCATTGCTCGAGCCGCTCGGGGTAGCGGGTGACCCAGTAGAGATTGGCCAGCCAGCCCGCCACGCCCAGCCACAGCGGCCAGGCGGCCAGGGTCGCGCCCATCAGCCACAGCAGCGCCATCAGCGCCGCCAGGCCGGCCACCAGGGCGAGTCGCCGCTCGCGCGCCTCGACACCGGCCAGGTTGGTCCACTCCCAGCCGGCGAGCAGCACGATGAGGGCGGTGAAGAGCGCGAAGGCGCCCCCCTGCAGGCCGAACAGCCCGGCCAGCATCAACGGCGCCAGCCAGGCCGCGGTGAGGATCCGCTGTCTAAGCATCGTGCGCTTCGACCTGTTCATCGGTCATGCCGAAGCGTCGCTTGCGACGCTGGAAGTCGGCCAGCGCCAGATCGAAGGCCTCGGCGTCGAAGTCGGGCCACAGCAGCGGCGTGAAATGGAGCTCCGCATAGGCCATCTGCCACAGCAGGAAATTGGAGATGCGCTGCTCGCCGCTGGTACGGATGCAGAGGTCCACCGGGGCGTCGCCGGCCAGGCAGACCTCGCGGTCCAGGGCAGGCTCGTCGATCGCCGCCGGCGAGAGCTCGCCGGCGGCGACCCGCTCGGCCAGGCGCCGGGCCGCACCGGCGATATCCCAGCGCCCGCCGTAGTTGGCGGCGATCACCAGGTGCAGGCCCTGGTTGTCGGCGGTCAGCGCCTCGGCCCGGGCGATATGCCTCTGGATCGAGGACGAGAAGGCCTCGCGGTCGCCGATGATCGACAGCCGGATGCCGTTGTCGTGAAGCTTCCTGACCTCGCGCTTGAGCGCCATCAGGAACAGCTCCATCAGCGCACTCACCTCGGCCTTGGGTCGCTTCCAGTTCTCGCTGGAGAAAGCGAACAGGGTCAGGGTCTCGATGTCGCGCTCGGCCGCGCGGCGTATCACGGCGCGCACTGCCTCGACGCCGGCACGATGGCCGCGCACGCCGGAGAGGCCGCGGGCCTTCGCCCAGCGGTTGTTGCCGTCCATGATGATGGCCACATGACGTGGCACCCCGCCCTCGGGGGCAGCACGGTCGCTATCCCCGGGACGGGGCTTGGGGGGCTGCGGTGACGTCATGATGTCTCGCATGGGGGTGTGCCGGGCCGGGCGGGGCCTCTCCTCGAAGCGCCGGGGCCACGAGGCGAGCGCCGCCCGACCACCTTCAGACCTGCATCAGGTCCTGCTCCTTGGATTCCAGCGTCTTGTCGATCTCGGCGATGTACTTGTCGGTCAACTTCTGGATCGCGTCCTCGGCCTGGTGCTGCTCGTCCTCGGTGATCTCCTTCGCCTTGAGCAGCGCCTTGATGTCGCCATTGGCATCGCGGCGCACGTTGCGCACCGCCACCCGGGCGTGCTCGGCCTCCTGACGGGCCTGCTTGATGTAGCCCTTGCGGGTCTCCTCGGTCAGCATCGGCATCGGCACGCGGATGTTGTTACCGGCGGTCGAGGGGTTCAGGCCGAGATCGGAGGTCATGATGGCCTTCTCGATCTTGGGCACCATGCTCTGTTCCCAGGGCACCACGGACAGGGTGCGAGCATCCTCGGTGTTGATGTTCGCCACCTGGTTGAGCGGCACCTGCGAGCCGTAGTAGTCCACGGTCACCGAATCCAGGATGCTGGAGTGCGCACGCCCGGTGCGGATCTTGTTCAGGTTGCCATGAAGGGCCTCGAGGCTCTTCTGCATGCGGGATTCCGCATCCTTCTTGATGTCATTGATCACGTTGTCAACCTCTGTCTATCAGCGTGCCTTCCTCGCCGCCCACCACCAGGTTCAGCAGGGCGCCCGGCTTGTTCATGTTGAAGACCCGAACCGGCATGTCATGGTCCCGCACCAGGCAAATGGCGGTCAAATCCATCACCCCGAGCTTCTGATCGAGGGCATCGTCATAGCTCAGCTGGTCGTACTTCACCGCGTCGCCGAACTTGACCGGGTCCTTGTCGTAGACCCCGTCGACCTTGGTGGCCTTGACCACCACGTCGGCGTCGATCTCGATACCACGCAGACAGGCAGCCGAGTCGGTGGTGAAGAAGGGGTTGCCGGTGCCGGCGGAGAACAATACCACGTCCCCGGAGGTGAGGTAGCGAATGGCGGTACGGCGATCGTAGTGCTCCACCACGCCGCTCATGGGGATCGCCGACATCACCCGCGAGCGGATGTTGGAGCGTTCCAGGGCGTCACGCATGGCCAGCGCGTTCATCACCGTGGCCAGCATGCCCATGTGATCGCCGGTGACCCGATCCATGCCCGCCGCGTTGAGGGCGGCACCGCGGAACAGGTTGCCACCGCCGATCACGATGCCGACCTGGACGCCGATGCCGACCAGTTGGCCGATCTCCAGCGCCATGCGGTCGAGCACCTTGGGGTCGATGCCGAAATCGTGCTCGCCCATCAGCGCCTCGCCGGAGAGCTTCAACAGGATGCGCTTGTACTTCGACTTCGCCGAACGGGACTTGTCCGAACGAGAGGCCTCGGTCTTGGGCGGGCAATCGACCGGCATGTCGGCATGATCGGATGTGGGCATGGCATCTCTCCCTGGGTCGTCAGCAGTGGGCTTCAACGTCGGCCGGATCCACCGGCCGGATACGCGAAGGCGTGCGCTCCCGCGCACGCCATCGTCGAACTGGTACCTGTGACCTCAGCTACGCTTGGCCTGTTCCATCACTTCCTTGGCGAAGTCGACCTCCTCCTTCTCGATGCCCTCGCCCACCTCGAAGCGGGTGAAACCGACCACCTCGCCACCGGCCGCCTTGACGAAGTCGGCGACGCTCTGGTTCGGATCCTTGACGAAGGGCTGCTCGGTCAGGCTGTTCTCGGCCAGATACTTCTTCAGGCGCCCCTGGACCATCTTCTCGGCGATCTGCTCGGGCTTCCCGGCCATGTCGGGCTGGGCGAGGATGATCGCCTTCTCCTGGTCGAGCTGCGCCTGGGGCATGTCCTCGGGGCGCGCCACGGCCGGGTTGATGGCGGCGACGTGCATGGCGACGTCACGGGCCACCTCGGCGCTGCCGCCCTTGAGCACGGTCAGTACGCCGATGCGGCCACCGTGGACGTATTCGCCCACCTGGCCGCCGTCGCCGGCCTCGACCACCACGCAACGACGCACGCCGATGTTCTCGCCGATCTTCTGCACCAGCTGCTCGCGGGCGGTCTCGAGATCGCCGGCCATCACCGCGGCCACGTCCTCGCTCCTGGCGGCGAAGAAGGCGTCGGCGACCCTGTCGGCGAAGGCCTTGAAGTTATCGTCGCGGGCGACGAAGTCGGTCTCGGAGTTGATCTCGACCATCACGCCGTAGCTGCCGTCCTCGGCCACGCGAGTGACGACGGCGCCTTCGGCGGCGGTACGGCCGGCCTTCTTGGCGGCCTTGAGACCGGAGCTCTTGCGCAGGTTCTCGATGGCGACATCGATGTCACCGTCGGCCTCGGTGAGGGCCTTCTTGCACTCCATCATGCCGAGCCCGGTACGCTCGCGCAGTTCCTTGACCTGGGAGGCGCTGATAGCTGCCATGGGTTTCACCTCTGAATGGTTTTACCTGGCCGGACCCATCGATCATCGAGAGTCCGGAAAAGTCTGCCCTGGGGAGGAAAAAGGGGGCCAGGGCCCCCTTCTCGCCGGCCCGGCCGCCGCAACGCCGGCCACCGGACAGGCGGGCCGCGATCACTCGGCGGCGCTGTCGCTTTCCTGCGCCACCTCGCCGGTGACCTCGACGAACTCGTCGGGGCGGCCTTCCTTCGCACGACCACAGGCGTCGGCGATGGCCTTGACGTAGATCTGGATGGCGCGGATGGAGTCATCGTTGCCGGGGATCACGTAGTCGACGCCGTCCGGGTCGGAGTTGGTGTCCACCACCCCGATGACCGGAATGCCCAGCTTGTTCGCCTCGTTGATGGCGATGCGCTCGTGGTCGACGTCGATCACGAACAGGGCATCGGGCAGGCCGCCCATTTCCTTGATGCCGCCGATGGAGCGCTCGAGCTTCTCCTGCTCGCGGGTCGCCATCAGGACTTCCTTCTTGGTCAGCTTCTCGAAGGTGCCGTCCTCGCGCATGGCCTCGAGGTCCCGCAGGCGCTTGATCGACTGACGGATGGTCTTGTAGTTGGTCAACATGCCGCCGAGCCAGCGGTGGTTGACGAACGGCTGACCGACGCGGTTGGCCTCTTCCTTGATGATCTTGCTCGCGCTGCGCTTGGTGCCGACGAACATGATCTTGTTGTTGGCCGCGGCCATCTTCTCGACCACATCGATCGCCTCGTTGAGGGCCGGTAGGGTGTGCTCGAGGTTGATGATGTGGATCTTGTTGCGGGCGCCGAAGATGAACTTGCTCATCTTCGGGTTCCAGTACTTGGTCTGGTGGCCGAAGTGAGCGCCTGCCTTCAACAGGTCCCGCATGTTGACGTGTGCCATGGATGACTCCTGAAAAATCGGGTTAGGCCTCCACGCACCCCATGGATCCGACCGTCGGGACGAACCGACAGCACCCGGGACCATGTGCCGGTGCGTGTGTGTTTTCAAGGCGTTGCATTGCATTACGCCCTCGCTGCCGCGGCACCCCCGGCACCCCGGGCCAGCGGACTGGACGGAAGGCGGCACGACAGGGCACAGCGATTGCAGGAAAGCGCGCAGCTTTATACCATGGATCGACTCCAAGATGAAGTCGCCCGACCGCCGTTGGTGCCTGCCGGCGCCGAGCGACCCCACCCTGACCCGAGATTCCATGAACGTTCCCATCAAGACGCCCGACGAGATCGAGAAGATGCGCGAGGCCGGTCGCCAGGCCGCCAGCGTGCTGGAGATGATCACCCCCCACGTGACCGCCGGCGTCAGCACCGGCGAGCTCGACCGCCTCTGTCACGACTACATCGTTCACGAGCTGGGCTCCACTCCGGCCCCGCTCGACTACCACGGCTTCCCCAAGTCGACCTGCACCTCCATCAACCACGTGGTCTGCCACGGCATCCCCGATGACGCCAAGAAGCTCAGGAAGGGCGACATCATGAACATCGACATCACCGTGAAGACCGCCGACGGCTACCACGGCGACTCGAGCAAGATGTTCATCATCGGCGAGAGCATCCAGGGCGAACGGCTGTGCCGAATCACCCAGGAGTGCCTCTACCACAGCATCGCCCTGGTGCGGCCCGGGGTGCGGCTCTCCGAGCTCGCCCGCGCCATCCAGCGCCATGCCGAGGACAACGGCTACTCGGTGGTACGCGACTTCTGCGGCCACGGCATCGGCGCCACCTTCCACGAGGAGCCGCAGGTGCTGCACTACGACGGCTATGCCCCCGAGGCCGACATCGAGCTGGCCGAGGGCATGTGCTTCACCATCGAGCCGATGATCAATGTCGGCTCCCACAAGACCAAGGTGCTGCGCGACGGCTGGACCGCGGTGACCCGCGACAAGAGCCTTTCCGCCCAGTGGGAGCACACCCTGCTGGTCACCGCGACCGGCGTCGAGGTGCTCACCGCCCGTGGCGAGGAAGACTTCGCCTTCCTCGAGCGCTGAGCGACATGCTGCTGCACCACTACCGCTTCGAACCCGACGAGACGCTGTTCGACGTCGCCCGCTTCCGCTCGGAACTGGCCGGCAGCCGCTCGCCCATCGCCCCCTTCAAGGCGGCGCTGCGCGAGATCCAGGCGCACCTCGATGAGCGCTTCCACGAAGGCGCCGATATCCGCGACCTGATCCACGGCCGTGCCTGGTGCCTCGATCGGCTGCTCACGGTGGCCTGGGAGCGGCACGACTGGCCCGACGATGGCGTGGCACTGCTCGCCGTGGGCGGCTACGGTCGCGGCGAGCTGCACCCCTGTTCCGACGTCGACCTGCTGCTGCTGCTCGAGGAGGACGATGACGGGCCGTACCGCGCTCCCCTCACCGACTTCATCACTTTCCTGTGGGACATCGGCCTGGAGATCGGCCACAGCGTGCGCTCGCTTGCCGACTGCGAGCGCGAGGCCCGCGCCGACGTCACGGTGATCACCAACCTGCTGGAGTCGCGCACCCTGGCCGGTCCCGGGCGGCTGCGCGAGGCGATGCAGGCACGCCTGACCACCGACCGGCTGTGGCCCGCCGACCGCTTCTTCGAGGCCAAGTGGCAGGAGCAGATCACCCGCCACTACCGCTACAACAACTCCGAGTACCACCTCGAGCCCAACATCAAGAGCTCCCCCGGCGGGCTCCGGGACATCCAGATGATCGGCTGGGTGGCCAAGCGTCACTTCGGCAGCGAGCGCTACGAGGACCTGGTGGCCAACGGCTTCATGAACGACGCCGAGCTGCACATCCTCAGCCAGGGGCAGGCCTTCCTGTGGCAGGTGCGCTACGCCCTGCACATGCTGACCGGCCGCGCCGAGGACCGCCTGCTGTTCGACCACCAGCGCACCATCGCCGAGCTGTTCGGCTTCCGCGACACCCCGGAGCGCCTCGCCGTCGAGCAGTTCATGAAGCGCTACTACCGTCACGTCACGGCGCTCGCCGGGCTCAACGACATGCTGCTGCAGCACTTCGACGAGGCGATCCTGCGCGCCGGCGAGGAACTCACCACGGTGCCGCTCAACGAGCGCTTCGAGATCAAGGGCGGCTACATCCAGGCGCGCTCGCGCAGCGTCTTTCGCCACCGCCCCTCGGCGCTGCTCGAGCTGTTCCTGCTGATGGCCGAGCACCCGGAGATCGAGGGGGTCCGGGCCGACACCATCCGCCTGATCCGCGACCACCGCCACCTGATCGACGACCTCTACCGCGACGACGTTCGTCACCAGAGCCTGTTCATGACGCTGCTGCGCTCCGGCGGCAACGTCGCCCGGCAGCTGCGGCGCATGAACCGCTACGGGGTGCTCGGCAAGTACCTGCCGGAGTTCGGCCGCGCCGTGGGGCTGATGCAGCACGACCTCTTCCATATCTATACCGTCGACGCCCACACCCTGCGCCTGCTCAAGTTCATCCACGGCTTCCGCAAGCCCGAGGCCCGCGAGGAGTTCCCGGTGGCGGCGGCGCTGATCCACCAGCTGCCCAAGCTCGAGCTGCTGTGGATCGCCGGGCTCTACCACGACATCGGCAAGGGGCGTGGTGGCGACCATTCGCAGATCGGCGCCCGCGACGTCGAGGCCTTCGCCGAGCGCCACGGCCTCTCGCCCCGCGACACCCGCCTGGTCAGCTGGCTGGTGGAGCACCACCTCACCATGTCGATGGTCGCCCAGAAGCGCGACACCACCGACCCGGACGTGATCGCCGACTTCGCCCGCATCGTCGGCGACGAGACCCGCCTCGACTACCTCTACGTGCTCACCGTGGCCGACATCAACGCCACCAATCCCACCCTGTGGAACGGCTGGCGCGCCACCCTGCTGCGCCAGCTGCACGGCGAGACCAAGCGCGCCCTGCGTCGCGGCCTGGAGAACCCGCTGGATCGCGACGACTGGGTACAGGAGACACGCAGCGAGGCCCGCTCGCTGCTCGCCGTGGTGGGGACCGACATGGACCGGGTCGACCGCCTGTGGGAGTCGCTCGGCGAGGACTACTTCCTGCAGTACGCCCCCAGCGAGATCGTCTGGCAGACCCAGGGCATCCTCGCCCACGACGGCTCGAACCTGCCGTTGATCCTGATCAACGCGCCCACCGAGGACATGGCCGAAGGCGGCACCAAGGTGTTCATCCACACTCGCTCGGTACACGACCTCTTCGCCGCCACCGCCGCCGCCCTGGACCAGCTGGACCTCTCCATCCACGACGCCCGCATCGCCACCTCCAGCAATAACTGGACGCTGAACACCTTCATCGTGCTCGACGACGAGGGGCAGGCGATCCGCGACCCCGGGCGCATCGAGGAGATCCGTCGTTACCTGGTGGAGGAGCTCGACGACCCCGAGGACTACCCGAAGATCGTCACCCGCCACACCCCGCGCCAACTCAAGCACTTCCGGGTCCCAACCGAGGTGCTCATCGAGCAGGACCCGGCCAACGAGCGCACCATGCTCGAGCTCACCGCCCCCGACCGTCCCGGCCTGCTGGCGCGGGTGGGGCGTATCTTCATGGAGCAGGACATCGCACTCTCGGCGGCCAAGATCGCCACCCTGGGCGAGCGGGTCGAGGACGTCTTCTTCATCACCACCAAGGCAGGCGAGCCGCTCACCGACCCCGAGCGGCAGGCACGGCTGCGCGAGCGGCTGGTGGAGGTGCTCGACGTTTCCGGGTAAACCACCGGCAACGATAGCCTCGGAAAAGGCGAGAACGCCGGAGACGAGGGGCGCCGTCACTCGGGACTGATCCGGCGACAGGCCTGCGAGGGGGCGCTGTAAACCCCTCCCTGGGCGCTACTTTTGCCTTCCCTGGCAAAAGACCCCCTCTTCGGCCTGTCGCCGGCGCCCCTGTACGTCCAGCAGAGATTCCCACCGGCACCGGAGGCCAGCGTTTGAGGCCTTGTCTGGCCTTCCCTATAATCAAGCCCCTTTCGACCACGACAACGACGCCCGAGGCCACGGCCGGCGAGGCGCGCCTGGACACCCATGAACCCCGATCTCGACGCCCTCAAGCCCTACCCCTTCGAGAGGCTCGCCGCCCTCAAGGCCGATGTGACGCCTCCGGCGGGCCTGCCCCATATCCCGTTGACTATCGGCGAGCCGCAGCACCCCCCCTTCGCCGCGGCCCTGGAGACGCTGGTCGCCCACCGCCACGAGATGGCCCGCTACCCGGCCACCGCCGGCCTGGCCGAACTGCGCGGGGCCATCGCCGGCTGGGCCACGCGGCGCTTCGGCCTCGCGGGCCTCGACCCGGAGACCCAGGTGCTGCCGGTCAACGGTACCCGGGAGGCGATCTTCGCCTTCGTCCAGGCGGCGCTCGACCGCACCCGGCCGGCCCGGGTGGTGGTGCCCAACCCCTTCTACCAGATCTACGAGGGGGCAACCCTGCTCGCCGGCGGCGAGCCGCTCTACCTGGACTGCCGCGCCGATCACGGCTTCCGCCCGAACCTCGATGCCGTGCCCGCCGAGACCTGGCGCGACGTCCAGTTGGTGTTCCTCTGCTCGCCGGGCAACCCCACCGGGGCGGTGACGCCGCTGGCGGAGTTCGAGAAACTCATCGAGCTGGCGGATGAGCACGATTTCCTGATCGCCTCGGACGAGTGCTACTCGGAGCTCTACCTGGACGAGGCGGCCCCCCCGCCGGGACTGCTCGAGGCCTGCGCCCGGCTCGGCCGCCACGACTACCGGCGCTGCCTGGTGTTCCACTCGCTCTCCAAGCGCTCCAACCTGCCGGGGCTGCGCTCCGGCTTCGTGGCGGGAGACGCCTCGCTGATCGCGCCCTTCAGGCGCTACCGCACCTACCACGGCTGCGCCATGTCGCTGCCGCTGCAGCGCGCCTCGATCACCGCCTGGAACGACGAGGCCCATGTGCGGACCAACCGTGATGCCTATCGCGAGAAGTTCGCCGCCGTGACCGAGATCCTCGCCCCGGTGCTGGACTTCCCCGAGCCCGAGGCGAGCTTCTACCTCTGGCCGGCGGTGCCGGGCGGCGACGACGAGGCCTTCACCCGGGCGCTCTATGCCGAGGAACATGTCAGCGTGCTGCCGGGCTCCTATATGGGTCGTCCCGCAACCGACGACGGGATGGGCCGCCCCGGCCACGATGGCGTCAACCCCGGCAGCGGCCGTGTCCGCCTGGCGCTGGTGGCCGAGCGGGAGGCCACAGTCGAAGCCGCGCGGCGCATCCGCCGCTTCATCGAGAGGAGCGCATGATGCTGACGCTCTACGTCATCAACACCTGCGACACCTGCCGCCGCGCGCGCAAGGCCCTGGACGCCAAGGGCATCCCCTACCAGCTCCATGACCTGCGCGAGGACGGCCTCTCCGCGCCCCTGCTCGAGCATATCCTCGGGAAGGTGCCGGTGATGACGCTGCTCAACCAACGCAGCACCACCTGGCGCAACCTGGACGAGGCCGACAAGGCCGGTATCGACGCCAACAAGGCCCGCGAGCTGATGATGGCGCACCCGACGCTGCTCAAGCGCCCGCTGCTCGACACCGGCGACGAGATCCGCGTCGGCTACCGCGACGGCGACTACGACGACCTGAAAGGTTGAGACGCCCCTTTCCCCATGACGAGCTTTCCCACTTAGACGAGGATCCCCCCATGCTGAGCTTTGCACTCGGAATCGGCACCCAGAACACCCAAGGCGACTGGCTGGAAATCTACTATCCGGCGCCCCTGCTCCACCCCGACGCCGGCCTGGTCGAGGCCGCCGGCAAGGTGCTGGATGCCCCGGCCGGCAATGCCGCCGTAAGCTTCGTCCCCGAGCAGTGCGGCGACCTGGCCGCGGCGCTCAAGGCCGCCGGCCAGCCGGAGCAGGCCGAGCTGGCCGAGTCGCTGGCGGCGAGCAAGCGGCCGTTGGTGGCCATGTTCCTGGAGAACGACCTGCCGCCCCAGAGCGCGCCGGAGGTCTACCTCAAGCTGCACCTGCTCTCCCATCGCCTGGTCAAGCCCCACGGCCTGGACCTCACTGGCATGTTCGGCCTGCTGCGCAACGTCGCCTGGACCAGCGAGGGCCCCATCGACATCGAGGAACTGCCGGCCCGCCGCCTGCGCGCCCGCCTCGAGGGCCGTTCGCTCTCGGTGGACTGCGTCGACAAGTTCCCCAAGATGACCGACTACGTGGTACCGACCGGCGTGCGCATCGCCGACACCGCCCGGGTGCGCCTGGGCGCCCACCTCGGCGAGGGCACCACCGTGATGCACGAGGGCTTCGTCAACTTCAACGCCGGCAGCGAGGGCCCCGGCATGATCGAGGGCCGCATTTCCGCCGGGGTGATGGTCGGCAAGGGCTCCGACCTGGGCGGCGGCTGCTCTACCATGGGCACCCTCTCCGGCGGCGGCAACATCGTCATCAAGGTCGGCGAGGGCTGCCTGATCGGGGCCAACGCCGGCATCGGCATCCCCCTGGGCGACCGCTGCACCGTGGAGGCCGGGCTCTACATCACCGCCGGCGCCAAGGTCACCCTGCTCGACGACCAGGGCCAGGAGGTCAAGACCGTGGCCGCCCGCGAGCTCGCCGGCCAGGATGACCTGCTGCTGCGCCGCAACTCACAGAACGGCCGCATCGAGTGCCTGACCAACAAGAGTGCCATCGCGCTCAACGAGGCACTGCATGCCAACGACTGAGGCCCTTTCCCCGACGCTCGCGCTCGCCTTCGAGCTGATCCGACGCCCCTCGGTCACCCCCGACGACCTGGGCTGCCAGGTGCTGATGATCGAGCGGCTCGAGCGGCTCGGCTTCCATGTCGAGCGCCTGCCCTTCGGTGACGTGGAGAACTTCTGGGCGACCCGCGGCCACCACGGGCCGATGCTGGCCTTCGCCGGGCACACCGACGTGGTGCCCAGCGGCCCCCACCTGCACTGGGATCACCCGCCCTTCGAGCCCTGCATCGATGACCAGGGGATGCTCTGTGGCAGAGGGGCCGCCGACATGAAGGGCAGCCTGGCGGCCATGCTCACCGCGGTGGAGCGCTTCGTTACCGCCCACCCGGATCACCACGGCAAGATCGGTTTCCTGATCACCTCCGACGAGGAGGGCCCGGCGGTGGATGGCACCCGGGCGGTGGTCGAGCACCTCCGCGAGGCCCACGAACGGCTCGACTACTGCATCGTCGGCGAACCCTCCTCCACCGCGCGGCTAGGCGACGTGATCAAGAACGGCCGGCGCGGCTCCCTGGGCGGGGTGCTGCACATCAAGGGCGTGCAGGGCCATGTGGCCTACCCGCACCTGGCGCGCAACCCCATCCACCAGGCGATACCCGCGCTCGACGCCCTGGTCCGGGAGCACTGGGACGCGGGCAACGCCTTCTTCCCCGCCACCAGCTTCCAGGTCTCCAACATCCGCGCCGGCACCGGGGCCACCAACGTGATCCCCGGCGACGTGGAGGTGGTGTTCAACTTCCGCTTCTCCACCGAGGTGACCCACGAACAGCTCAAGCAACGCACCGAGGCGCTCCTCGACGCCCACGGCCTCGAGTACCATCTCGACTGGACCCTCAACGGCGAGCCCTTCCTCACCGCCGAGGGCGAGCTGGTCGACGCCGCGCTGAGGGGCGTCGAGGACGTGCTGGGCCACCGGCCGGAGCTCTCGACCAGTGGCGGCACCTCGGACGGACGCTTCATCGCCACCCTGGGCAGCCAGGTGGTCGAGCTCGGCCCGCTCAATGCCACCATCCACAAGGTCAACGAGCGCGTGCGTGCCGCGGATCTCGATGATCTCAGCCGGGTCTACGAGGCCATCCTCGCCAGGCTCTTCGTCAACGGCACCGCCCAGCCCTGAGGCCACCCATGCAACGCTATCCGGATATCGAGATCTACCTGTCGCAGGTCCCGCTGGACGCCCTGAACGCCTGGCTCGGCGAGACCCTGGATGCCGGGCCACTCGCCCCCGCCGGCAAGCACAAGTGGCGCACCCGGGGCCGGCTCGGCGGCCGGGAGATCCCGGTGCTGCTGGTGGAAAAGGCCGCCGACGGCTTCGCGAGCCTCTGGTTCGACAGCCCCGACACGCCCTGGGAGAGTGACCAGGCCTGCGCCCACGCCGCCGCCGACCGGCTCGGCTGCGAAGTGCGCTGCTCGCTGGGCGGCTGGCAGCCCGGCGACGACCCGGACCGCTTCCTGCAGGTGCTGCCGGATGGCTCGGAACGGGAGATCGACTGGCCCGACTCCGGCCGGTAGCCCCGAAATGACAGCGCCCCGCAGGTGCGGGGCGCTGTGCTTCTTTTGGGGTTGCAACAAGTCAGCGAAAGCTGCCGAGCGCAGCCGCTTTCCTAGGTAATCACGGTGACGTCGTCGGCCTGCAACCCCCGCTCGTTCTCGATCACGTGATAGCGCACCTTCTGGCCCTCGGCCAGGGTACGATGCCCCCGGCCGCGGATGGCCCGGAAGTGCACGAAGACATCCTCGCCGCCATCACGGGTGATGAAGCCGTAGCCCTTGTTGACGTTGAACCACTTGACCTCGCCGATCTCGCGGTCGTCGTCCTCGACCTCGGCCAGGTTGACCAACTGCGGGGTGAGGGCATTGACCGCCAGGGTGGCCACCAGCAACAGCAGGAAGACCGCGGCGGCGGCGGCGAAATAGACCACGGCCACACCGCCCACCTCGAGACTGGCGAACAGTTCCTGCGACAGCACGCCACCGGTGAGGTGCACGAACAGGGCGATCAACAGGGGGGCCGGTGCGGCCAGTAGGAGACTGATGAGACTACAACGAAGCACGACCTTTCGATTCATGGAACTGAGAGACTCTCTTGTAGTGGTGAAAGGAAGGAATGATCCATCATGAAGGTGCCACGATGAACAGCGACACACAGCGCGGGAATTCTACCATGGGCGGCGAGTCGGCGCCCGCCGACCTGGCCCGGCGCCTGGACGCCCTGGAGAGCCGCATCGCCTACCAGGAACACTGGCTCGACACCCTCGACGAGGCGGTCGCCGTGCAGGAGAAGCGCCTGTCACAGCTCGAGCGGATCAATGCACTGATGCAGAAGAAGCTGCGCGACCAGCAGCGAGCGCTGCAGGACGCCGAGGCGGTGACGCCTCGGCCAGAGGATGAGATACCGCCACACTACTAGAGTGGTGATCACCGCCGGCCGCCCCCTGATCGGGCGCGGCCTCCTACTCCTGCCTTATTACACTCCCCTTATTTACTTATAACAGGCTCGTCTTTAACCAACGTTAACCATGTGTCTCCTAAACCAGACATAACATCACATAAACATTCTTTCGGTAAATAAGTGCTGGAATTCTCATCCCTCACTTACTAGCCTGAATCATGCATCCCACCTGCAAGCGAAGCACCGTGTTTCTCAAACTACGGCGCAGGGGTAGTCGTGTGTCAAAAGCGCCGGTCAACTTCCTGAAAGAGGAACCGCGCCATGCCAGCCTCGTTGACGTATCCCGGTGTTTACATTGAAGAAATTCCAAGTGGAGTGCGAACCATCACCGGCGTCGCCACTTCGATCACCGCGTTCCTGGGCCGGGCGGCCCGGGGGGCGGTCGACACACCGGTAGTGATCAATAACTTCGGTGATTACGAACGGGTATTCGGTGGATTCGGCATCGCCTATCCGATGAGCTACGCGGTGCGCGACTTCTTCGCCAACGGCGGAGCACAGGCGATCATCGTGAGACGCTACACGACGGCGGCGCAGGGTGGCGCAACGACGGCTCAGATCGACGCCAACGGCTTGCTGGTGGAAGCCTCGAGCGCGGGCAGCTGGGGGAACACTCTTCGGGTTCGGATCGACTTCGACGTGCCGCAGCCGGCCAATCCAGGCGATCCCCATCCGCTGCCCTGGGTTGACGCGGAAGGGCTGACGAGCGCCGATCTCTTCAACCTGACGGTCCGGGACACGACGACAGGCGCGCAGGAGGCATTCCTGAATCTCACTACCGTCCCCAGTCAGCGGCAGGTAGACCGGGTGCTTGAAGCGGGTTCCACATTGCTCCGCGCCACAGGTGCGCCACCATTCACCTTTCCGACCGCGCATGGGGCGATCACGGATCCCACACAGATCTGGACGGACGACACCCTGTCCAGCCCCGTGACGACGAACGGTGAGGACAGCAGCAACCTGACCTCGCAATCCGACTTCAACGGCGACCGCGCGTCCAAATCAGGGCTGTATGCGCTCGAGGACGCCGATTTGTTCAACATTCTTTGCATCCCGCCTGATACCCGCGGCGGCAACGTTCCAATCGCGGTGTGGGGCGAAGCACTGGCCTACTGCGTTGAGCGACGTGCGATGATGATCGTGGATCCGCCGGCCGAGTGGGGCAACGTAGCAGCCGTGCTAAACCAGGGTACCGGGCTGGCGTCACTGAATCTCACCGGGCTCGCGGCTCGGAACGCTGCGCTTTATTTCCCGCGCGTGCAGCAGTCCGATCCGTTACGCGAGGGACAGATCGACACCTTTGTCGCTTGCGGGGTCATCGCCGGAATCTGGTCAAGGACCGATGCCTCGCGCGGTGTCTGGAAGGCGCCGGCCGGGATCGATACGGCGCTGCGTGGGGTCGCGAAGCTAGCGGTCAGGTTGACTGACGACGAGAACGGGCAGCTGAACCCTCGCGGTGTGAACAGCTTGCGCACCTTCCCGATCACCGGCCGCGTGGTCTGGGGGGCGCGGACGCTCCGCGGAGCGGACCAGCTGGGCGACGAGTACAAGTACGTACCGATCCGCCGCCTCGCACTTTTCATCGAAGAGAGCCTCTACCGCGGCACGCAGTGGGTGGTATTCGAACCCAACGACGAGCCGCTCTGGGCACAGATCCGGCTGAACGTGGGCGCCTTCATGCGCAACCTGTTCCGCCAGGGAGCGTTCCAGGGCAGCTCGCCCCGCGACGCCTATTTCGTGAAGGTCGACAGCGAGACGACGACGCAGACCGACATCAACCTCGGGATTGTTAACGTGGTAGTGGGCTTCGCACCGCTGCGCCCGGCCGAATTCGTCGTCATCAAAATCCAGCAGATGGCCGGCCAGATCGAGACTTGATAGATCGCTCAGGTCAAGGAGAGAGAAATGGCACAGTTTTCCGTCAACGCCGAGCGCTTCGATCCCTACAAGAACTTCAAGTTCCGGGTGAAGTGGGACGGCCGCTATGTCGCCGGCGTCAGCAAAGTGAGCGCACTGAGTCGCACTACCGAGGTGGTCGAACACCGCGAGGGCGGCGACCCTTCCACAGTGCGGAAGTCACCTGGCCAGACCAAGTTCGAGGCGATTACGCTGGAGCGCGGCGTGACCCATGACACCGAGTTCGAGAAATGGGCGAACAAGGTCTGGAACCTGGGTTCCGGCCTCGGAGCCGAAGTGTCGCTGAGAGATTTCCGCAAGGACATCATTCTCGAGCTGTACAACGAGGCCGGGCAGCTGGCGATCAGCTACAACCTGCTGCGCTGCTGGCCCTCGGAGTTCCAGTCGCTACCCGAGCTGGATGCCAGCGCGAACGCGGTCGCGATCCAGACGTTGAAGCTCGAAAATGAGGGCTGGGAACGCGATCCGGCGGTGACCGAGCCAGCCGAGGAGAGCTTCACCGATCCGGAGGACTGAGATGCAGACGCCGTCGGCTCTTCAGATGCTGCACCTCTGGGAGGAAGGGCAGGACCACCCGCCCTGGGCCCGTGCGCTGCTGCTGCTTGAGGCGGCAGAGACTGGCATGGAGCATGCAGCGCTCACCCGCCTCCCCCTGGGCGAACGCGATGCCCGGCTCCTGGAACTCCGCGCCCGGTTTTTCGGCGAGACATTGTCGAGCCTCGCCGACTGCCCCGCCTGCGGTGAGCGCTTGGAATTGAATTTCTCGATCGACGACGTGCGACTGCCAGGCCCCACGGCGGCACTTTTCCTGTTTGAGTCCGGAGACCTGTGCGTAAGCTTCCGCCTGCCCGACAGCACGGACCTCGAAGCGCTGCCACCCGGGCCGGATGCGCCTCGCGCCTTGCTCGAGGCATGTCTGCAGGGCGTCACCCGCGGAGGCGCGCCGGCGGCACTCGCCGATCTGAACGAGGCCGAGATAGCGGCACTCATCGCACACATGGGCGAGGCCGACCCGCGGGCGGATCTGAAAGCAGCGATGCACTGTCCGAACTGCTCCCATCACTGGTCTGCGCGGTTCGACATCCTGGGGTTTCTCTGGGAGGAACTCAGTGCCTGGGTGCGCCGCGTCCTGGTAGAGGTGCACGTGCTGGCGCGCGCCTACGGCTGGCGCGAGGATGACGTGCTCGCCCTCAGCCCCTGGCGACGGCAGTACTATATCGGGTTGGTGCGGTCATGAACGATTTCCTCGCCTCCCTTGTCTACCGCAACCTCGGAGCCTCGGCCGGGCCCGAGCCCGCGGCAGCGGACGGAGCGGTTCAACCACGCCCGCTCGCCACTTTCGAGCCTGGCGGACCCGGAGCCGAAGTACCAGAGCCTGCGGCAGAGGGCGCGGATACCGTCCCAGAGTCAACCCAGGACCAGCCCGCGCCGAGAGAATCCGTGCCACCGGCGCCCCCGCCTGTGCAACCGCGCGCCTCCTCCCGGCCGGCGCCTACGCCAGACGTGCCGCCCTCGCCTGAAGCGCCGGTCCTGCGGGCGCGCCCGGAACCCGCCGTCCCGCCGCGCCCGGATGAACAGCCAGCCCTGAACGCAGCACCGCTCGCCCCCCCGCCGGCACCCCCGACGAGCGAGGTGCCGCCGCCTGAGCCGCGCGACATACGGCCGGCCCCGCCACCCGACCGGGAACCGCCCGTGCAGACGGTGCGCCGGGAACCTCCCGCAGCGCTGCCAACCGAAGCGTCGCGGAATACGCAGCGGCAGGAAGTCACGCCAGAGCGGCCAAAGCTTCGCTCGCAGCGCGCAGACGCGCCGCTCCGGCAGATCATTCGCCAGATGGTGCTGTCGCCCCGCCTCGATCCCGCCCCGCGCCCCGACCCCGGCGACCGGAAGCGGGATCATCAGGCGGGACCCAAGACACCGCCTCAAGCCCCGCTCAAGCCAGCCGCCGCAGCGCCCAGGCCGCCGGCGCCCACAACCGGGCCACTGCTCACCCCTGTGCCGCCCCAGCTTGCCGAGAACCCCGAGCCGGCACCAACGCCGCCGCGGGCCGCGCAGCCGGTCAGGCCAACGCCCGAGCCGAGCCTCGCCCCGGTGCCCGAACCGCTCCGGCTGCCTGAACGCCCGCCACCCGAGACCGTCGTCAAAATAAGCATCGGCCGGATAGAGGTCCGCACCGGCGCCGCACCGGCCAAGGATGCTCCTGCGCGCACGCCACGACCGGAACCGGTGCTGATGAGCCTGGACGACTACCTCGACCGCCGCTCGAGGGGGGCTGAGCGATGAGCAATGCCCTGTCGATCGCCGCCATCACGCTGACCCTCCGGAGCCTTCTCAACGAGGTGGCGACGGCCGACTACAGCACCCTGCCGACCGATGCACGGCCGATGAACCAGATCGACGTCACCACCCTGCCGCCGGATCAGGCGCGCCCCGACAACAGCCGAAACCGGGTCAATCTCTACCTGTACCACACCCAGTACGACCCGGCCTGGCGCAACACCGACCTGCCGCGGCGCGGCCGACCGGGCGAGGCGCAGCCGCCGCTGCTGCCGCTGAACCTCCACTACCTTGTGACGGCTTACGCCGAGAACGACAACGAGCTGATCGGCCAGGTCCTGCTCGGCACCGCGATGCGAATCCTGCACGACAACCCGGTGCTGAGCCGGGCGGCAATCCAGGCCGCGATCAGCCAGGCCGAACTCGACTCCCAGGTTGAGCGGGTACGCGTCACCGCCCTGCCCTTCACGGTCGAGGAACTGAGCGGCATCTGGTCGGGTTTTCAGTCTGAATACCGGCTCTCGGCGGGCTACAGGGTCGGCGTGCTGCTGATCGAGAGCGCGCGCGCCACGCGCGCGGCGCTGCCGGTCCTGCGGCGCGGCTCCACAGACACCGGCCCGGCGGTGGTGGCCGGGCCGGCGCCCAGCCTGAGTAGCGTCGCCGAGTTTATCGACGCGACACTCGCGGCGCCGCCATCCACGGCGAAACCTGCGGCCGAGTTGGGCGATACCGTGGTGCTGACAGGCGCGAACCTCGGCAGCGCCGACATGAGTGTGCGCCTGACCCATGACCGCAGCGAGACGACCCACACGCCGCCGCTGCGGGACGAGAGGGACACCACCACCGTGCGATTCACCCTGCCGCCCGTGACGGACCCGGCCGTCGCGCGCGACTGGCCCGCGGGTTTCTACACCGTGGAACTGGTCGTCGCGAGGCCCGATGCACCGCCCTGGACAACCAACCGCCTGACCTTTGCACTGGCGCCCCGGGTCAGCGCGCTGGCGCCCGCCGCCCAGCCCGTGGCCGTCCAACCCTTCGCCCTGACGCTGACCGCAACGCCACAAGTCCTGGCCGACCAGCGCGTGAGCGTCCTGATCGGCGACCGGGAGCTGGTACCCGATGCGGGCGGCGTGACCACCCCGGCGGATCCGGACGCGCCGAGTACCGTCTCGGTCACCGTCGACGGACTCGCCGAGGGGGATCACGTGGCGCGGCTGCGCATCGACGGCATCGACAGCCTGCCGGTCGATTTCACTACTGTTCCGCCGGCTTTCGACCCGGCCCAGACCCTGACGATCACACCATGAGCTTTCCCGAGCACACTTCTGCCACCGACCCCGCCACGGTCGAGCCCGCCGCCAAGGACTGGCAACAGGCGAATGACGACTGGCTGTCAGCCTCGGTGGCACATCTGCGACTGCGCCTCACGGCGCTGGCGGCCGAACATACGCGTCCCGCCGAAGCGCCCCGCGGCGGCAACCGCTGGACCGCCTTACTCGGCGGCGGCGACACCAAGGTGTCCCCGCCGGTGCAGTCCCCCAGCAAGGCCGAGCTAAACGCCGCCCTTCGCAAGCGCGAGGAGGCCGAGCAGGCGACCGACCCGCCCCCGGCGCTCCACCTCCTCGGCGACCGCTTCGGCCTGACACCGTTCGAACGCGAGGTGCTGCTGCTGTGCGCCGCGGTGGAGCTCGACACCCGCGTCGCCGGTCTCTGCGCCGCGGCGCAGGGCGACGCCACACGGGTGTACCCGACCTTCGCGCTGGCCCTCGCACTCTTCGATGAGCCCGCCTGGGACGTGATGTCGCCGATCCGGCCTCTGCGCTACTGGCGGCTTCTCGAGATCAACCAGCCGGGCAACCAGCCGTTGACCGGGAGCGCGCTGCGAGCTGACGAGCGGGTGGTGAACTTCCTGAAGGGCCTTTCCTATCTCGACGACCGTCTGTCGCCGTTCCTCGTGCCGTTCGAGGCGGACTTCGACGGCAACCTGCCGCCCTCGCAGGAGGCCGCGGCCGCGCAGGTGGCGCGGCACCTGAGCCAGACGGCGGAGGGCACGACGCCGCTCGTCCAGTTGGTCGGCACCGACCCGATCAGCCAGGAGATGGTCGCCCAGCAGGCCGCGCGCGCACTCAACCTGACGCTCTACAAGCTGCCGGCGACGATGCTTCCGCGCCAGGCCACGGAACTCGAGACACTGGCGCGGCTCTGGCACCGCGAAAGCCTCCTGATGCCCATCGCGCTCTACCTCGATGCGCGGGAAATGGGCACTGGCGACGAAGCGCCCGAGCCAACGCTCGCGCGCTTCCTGGCACGCTCGGGCGGGGTTTTCCTGATCGGTACGCGCGAGGGACGAGGTGATCTCGGCCCGATGGTCCAGGCCGTGCCTGTCGCCAAGCCGACAGCGGTGGAGCAAGTCAATGTATGGTCTGCTGCGCTGAGCAGCGCGCCGCGCGAGACCGTCGCGCAACTCTCCGGCCAGTTCGACCTCAATGCACCGGCGATCCGCCGCATCGCCCGCGTCGTGGGCAACGGCGGCGCGACCGGCGGAGCCCTCTGGCAGGCCTGCATCGAAACGAGCGCGCTTCGCCTCGACCGCCTTGCCGAACGCATCCGCCCCGTCGCGACCTGGAACGACATCGTGCTGCCGGAGACCGAGGAGACGCTGCTGCGCCAGCTCGCCGCACAGGTGGCACGCCGCGCGCAGGTCTACGACGAGTGGGGTTTCCGGGCCCGAATGAACCGCGGGCTCGGCATCAGCGCGCTGTTTGCCGGCGACAGCGGTACCGGCAAGACCATGGCGGCCGAAGTGATCGCCAATGCGCTCGATCTCCGGCTCTACCGGATCGATCTCTCGGCGGTGGTCTCGAAATACATCGGCGAGACAGAGAAAAACCTGCGCCAGCTCTTCGACGCGGCCGAGGGTGGCGGTGCGATCCTGTTCTTCGACGAGGCCGACGCGCTGTTCGGCAAACGCTCCGAGGTGCGCGACAGCCACGACCGCTATGCCAACATCGAGACCAGCTACCTGTTGCAGCGGGTCGAGAGCTTCCGCGGCCTGGCGATCCTCTCGACCAACATGCGCGGCGCACTCGACACCGCCTTCCTGCGCCGCCTGCGCTTCGTGATCAACTTCCCCTATCCCGGGCCTGAGCAGCGTCGCACGATCTGGATGCGTGCCTGGCCGCAGGGCGTGCCACGGGAAGGCCTCGACTACGACCGCCTGGCGAAACTGAACCTGTCGGGCGGCAATATCGCAACGGTGGCGCTCAACGCCACCTTTATGGCGGCGGAGGAAGGCGGGCCGGTGACCATGCCCCGCGTTCTCGCCGCGGCGCGGGCCGAGTACGAGAAGCTCGAGCGCCCTATCCACGAGGCTGACTTCCGCTGGCGCGAGCCGGAGCGACTGAAGGAGGCAAACACATGAGGGTCGAGGTGGAGATCGGGACGATCGAGGTGGATGCGCTACCCGAGGGCGTCACCGTCGAGGCGCTGCGCACTTCGATCGTCGCAGAACTCACAGCGCAGATAAGAGCCAGCGGCGTTCCGAAGGTCGGGGACAGTGGCCGCGCGCCCCCACGGGGGGAGAATTACGGGGCCAGCGACGCTCCGGGCGTCGAGATCGCCCGCCGTATCTACGGGGAGTTAGGCCGATGAGGATACAACGCAACGTAGAGAGACTCGAAGCACGGGGCACCGCCGCGCGCGACCATGTGGCAACGCCGGTCGCGGCCCCCTCGGGACTATTGCAGCGGGCCTGCGACTGCGGTCAACACACTGGCGGCGGCAGCTGCCACAGTTGCGCGACCGAGGCTGCCGCTGCGCGCCCGAATCGATCCACGGTCGAAACGGCCGGTCTTCCCAACGCGGTGGGCGATGTGCTCCGCTCTCCGGGGCGCTCGCTCGACGGTTCTGTGCGGAGTTTCATGGAACCCCGCTTCGGGCACGATTTCAGCCATGTGCGCGTCCACACTGGGGAGAAGGCGGCGGCCTCCGCGGCTTTTGTCGGTGCGCGGGCCTACACCATCGGCAACGACATCGTCTTCGGTGCGGGCACCTATGCTCCGGGCTCCGCCGAGGGACGCCGGCTGATCGCCCACGAGTTGACCCACACGCTGCAACAACGCCAGGGGCCCTCGGTGCAAGCGAAACCGCTGATCAGTGGCCCCCAGGGCGCGGACGAGCAGCAAGCCGAGCGCGTCGCCGACGCCATCATGGCCGGATCCGAACCGGTTTCCGACGTGTTCGCCAGTCCCAGCGGGCGGCTCCAGCGCGACTGCGGACCTGCTCAGATCGGCACGCCCGCCGGCTGTGATCCGCAGGCACCGACCTTTGTCGCCGGCCAGAAGCTGGTCAAGTTCAACTTTGACTGCGACACGTTCGCGCCCGGAGAGGAGGCGAACCTTGCCACTTTCACCGGGAGAATCGCTACGTCCGGACCGGTCACGATCCACGGGTACGCAAGCACCGATGGCGATCCGACCTATAATCAGCACCTTTCCTGCGCTCGCGCGCTCAAGGCGAAGTCCCTGCTGGAGACGAATGGCGTCGCCTCTGCCCGTATAACCACGCAACGGCACGGGCCAACGGCAGGCCCAGTCGACGAGCGGCGCAGTGCGACGATCGAGGCACCGCTCGCACCGACGCCGGTAGCACCTCCCCCGATGCCGCTTTCGGTTGCGTTTACTAATGTGGACGCAGACACCTCGCCCGCCGGGATGCCGGATCGGATTCCGCCACGGGTCGATACGATCGTCGGCGTTGGTGTTGTTGGCTTCACGCCACCGATGGCGCCGATCACGATCTCGGTCGACGGCTCTGGCGGCGGCAATGGCGATCTGACGATCGACGGTGCGGCCACGGCAAGTGTGACCTCAAGTACGGCTTTGCGCCTGCGCGGCACCACGCAGACCGGCGCGGGCAATGGCGGTAACCTCAGCCTGGTTGCTGAGCAGGGCGGGACGCGTCTGGCAACGAGCAACAGCTTCTCGGTCAGCTCCATCCCGCAGAACTGGACAATCAGCTTCCGAAGCCTGGTCACCGGGCCTCGGCGAGGGTTTGTCGTGAACGACCGGTGGGAGTCCGACAGCGGTGTCGTTGCCGACCTCGACGAGACGGAAATCTCCGAGATTGTCGATCCCGCTTCGACCTCCGGCTCACTCGCCGGTGTGGGCATCAGGGTCTCCGGCTTCCTGCCCGGTGACAGCTTCACCACCGACGAGCACTCGTCGTCGGCGGCCACCACCGCGACGGGTACTGCACTGTTGAACCAGGTCTCGATTTTCAACGACGACCGCACGGGTGCGACGGATATCCCGCTGACCAACGGCGGATACCAGATAGCGCACATCATTATCGGCCTGCCGACCACGTCTATCGTGACGACGGCGAAGAACGGGGCCTCGGTCACAGCCGGGGGGTTCACCTCGAACGCGGGTGCCGGCTCCGTCATCCGAACCCAGACCATACCATGAGCGCGCGACGCCAGTGTGCCCGGCAAAGGACCAGCAAGCGATGAACGCAGCCAACAATCAGCCAGGACCCGGAGATCGACACCCGCAACGGCAGAGCCGACCGCCGCGCCTGTACGTGCGGGTCGGCGATCGCCTACACGCTGCGCCAGAGGACGTCCAGGAGGCCGCGAGACACTATCCGCTGATCGCGGAAAAGGGCGCAGTCCACGGCGGCAAACGCCTGACCATCCTGTCGCCTCGCACGACGTTTGCCCCGAACGAAGACATCCACATCATTCACGTACTCGAGGTGGTCGAGCCCGGTCACGACGTCCACATCATGGGCCCCAAGTCAGTATACGGCGAATACCTCGACGGAACGCTGTGCACAGCGCCGCCTCCCGCGGACACAGATCCCTTTCGGCCCGGCCTCTACGATGGTGCCACACTGTCCAGTCCAGCAATCGACTACAACTTCGATGTCACCGTCTACAGTTTTCCCGCGCCGGGCCGCCACGACTTCGAGTGGCGAGTCGGTGCGCTCCATTCGAATACCTTGCGGATCGAGGTCGTCGAGAATCCGAAGGGTGTCGCGACCGGCAGCGACACCGCGCTGCCAAACCGGGGGTAGTTTATGCGTAAAGGCGCCCTGATAGGCCTCGACCCGTTCAACCCCGTCGCCTCGGTGACGGTGTTCCAGTTCAATCCGGAAAAGCTCACCCGGACACTGGGGCCGCAGACGTCCGGAACGGCGGGGTCGATCTTCGAGACCGAGCGGTTGAAGGGGCCACCGGAGGAGACGATCAAGTTCGATCTCAAGTTCGACGCCGCGGACGATCTCGACATCGGTGACGGGATTACCGAGTCGCTGGGACTGTACCCGCAGCTCTCGGCGCTGGAAATGCTGGTGTACCCGAAGAGCGCGCTGGTGATCACCAACACGGTGTTGCTGGCCACCGGCACCATCGAGGTGATCCCGCCCACCGGGCCGCTCACGCTCTTCGTCTGGGGGCCACAGCGAATCCTGCCGGTACAGATCAAGGAGTTCACGATCGAGGAACAGAAGTTCGATTCGAACCTGAACCCGATCGAGGCCAAGGCAACGTTGGCCCTGCGCGTGCTGAGCTACAACGACCTGTCGCTCACCCACCCGGGCTACTGGATCTTCCTGCTTCACCAGATCGCCAAGGAGGTGTTCGCCACCATCGGCAGCATCGGCAACGTGGACAATCTGGACGAACTGTTCGAGTGAGGTGAGACGATGTTCGACCCTGGCAGCCGTTATGCAACCCTCGAGACCCTCACCACGACGGGGCCGGACGGGCGCGAGATCCGCTATGTCGCGCGACGCTTCCTGCCGCCGGCGGGCGGCGGCACGGTGATCCGCGAGCACATCGTCACCGAGGGGGAGCGGCTGGACCACCTCGCCGCCCGCTATCTGGGTGACCCGGAGCTCTTCTGGCAACTCGCCGACGTCAACAACGCGATGCACGCCGAGGCGCTGGTCGAGGAGGTCGGGCGCCGGCTGATCGTCGCACTCCTGCCGGAGGCCCCGTCGTGATAAACCTGTTCGGTCTTCATCTGCAGTTGATGCTGGGCGAGACCCTGCCCACCCCCGCGCCACTCAAGGTGAGCGAAGCGCTGCAGAGCGTCGAGGTGACGGCGAAGGACAGCGACCGCTCGGGATTTCAGATGGTGTTTCAGGTGGGTCGCGGCCTTGCTGACCGCAAAGACTTTGCGCTGCTCACGGAAACCAAGCTGCAGCCGTTCAATCGGGTGGTGTTATCCGTGCTCTTCGGCGTGACGCCGCAGCCGATCATGGACGGGATTATTACCAAGCATCAGTTGGCCCCGAGCGACGAGCCCGGCGCATCCAAGCTCACGGTGACCGGCGAGGACGTCAGCGTGATGATGGACCTGGAGAAGGTGCAACGCCCCTATCCGCAACTCGGGGACAATCTGATCGTTGGGCTGATTCTGATTCCCTACATGATCGACTACGGGATCGTACCGCAGATCATGGTTCCCTCCGATCCGCTGGTCAGGCCGGTAACCGAACAGACCCGCAGCCAGACCTCGCAAGAAACCGATCGGGATTTCATCACCAAGCTTGCCGCCAAGCACGGCTTCGTATTCTACGTCGAGCCCGGGCCCACGCCACTGGCGAACTTCGCCTACTGGGGGCCGCCGCCGCGGCTGGAGCTGCCGCAGCCGGCACTATCGGTGAACATGGGGCCCGGCAGCAACGTCGAGACGATGAGCTTCAGCTACAACGAACTGTCACCCAAGGCGCTGACCTACACCAAGTCCGATGGCAGCAGCGAGACGGTGGACAGCTATAGCCGCCAACCGCCACTTGCCGCCCGGGTCCCTGACACGCGGCAGTCCGACTTCCTCGGCGATGGCCCCGACGGTGAGACCGACGCGGCGAAACGAGTGCGCGCACAGGGCGAGGTCGACAAGTCCTTCGACAACGTGGTGACGGCCGAGGGCACGCTCGACGCGCTACGCTACGGGCGCATCCTGAAACCGCGCAGCCTGGTAGACGTACGGGGCGCCGGCGACAGCTTCGACGGTCGCTTCTACGTCAAGTCGGTGACGCACACGATCGATGTGAAAAAAGGCCTCTACAAGCAGAAGTTCTCACTCTCTCGGGAAGGGGTCGGGACGACGACTCCGCTGGTGATGCCATGACGAACGGCGTACGGCACGACGGCCTTTACCGCGGCGAGGTTGCGAATAACGTCGATCCCGAGCGCAGGGGACGCGTGCAAATCAAGGTACCGAGCGTCTTCGGGGACAACACGCTCACCTGGGCGCTGCCCTGTGTGCCCTATGCGGGACCGGGCGTCGGCTTCTTCTTGATCCCCCCCGTGGGCGCACGGCTGTGGATCATGTTCGAACGCGGCGACCCGGAGTACCCCGTCTGGATGGGCTGTTTCTGGGACAGCGCCGGCGACGTGCCGGCGAGTCCGCAAATCGCCGAGATGAAGGTGCTGAAGACCGACACGGCCACCGTCACCATCATGGACGGCCCGGGCCCCGCCAGCGTGACGGTCGAGACACAGAGCGGGCTGAAGATCGAGATGAACGCGCAGGGCATCGAGATCTCCACCGGCCAGGGTGCCACGGTAACCCTGCAGGGGCCGAAGACCGCAATCAACGGCTCTGCGCTGGAGGTGACCTGATGCCGGGCTTCGTGGTGCACGAGGGGGCAACGGTGCTCTGCCTGCATGGCGGGCAGGCGACACCCACGGCGCCCAACCCGCGGGTCTCGGTCAGTGGGCAGAAGATCACCGTGCAGCCGGTGCCCTACACGATCGCGGGTTGCGCGTTACCGCCCCCGCCGAACGGCAACGGTCCCTGCGTCAGCGCTTCCTGGACGACCGGGGCGCTCCGCGTCAAGGCCAGCGGCCAGCCGGTGCTGATCCAGGGGGCGCAGGCGGTCTGCGCACCGACGGGTACCGGGGTTACCGTGGTGGCCACACAAACACGGGTGAAGGCGACATGATCCGGATCGACTACCCCTTCGACTTCGACGAGCGGGGGCGCACGGCGCTCACCACTGAGTACGATCATATCCGCGACATGATCGAGCAATTTCTCTTCACCCGCGCGGGAGAGCGGGTGAACCGCCCTGATTTCGGCGGCGGCCTGCTGGACGTGGTGTTTGAGCCCAACAGCGACGCCCTGGGGTCGAGCCTGCAGCGTACCGCCCAGGCGGGATTGCAGCAGTACCTGGGTGACCTGATCACCGTGCAGGTGCTCGTCGCCTCGACCGAGGAAGCGGTGCTGCGGGTCGACGTGCGTTACCTGGTCAAGCGCTCGGGCGAAACGCGGACCGAAAGCTTCGAGCGGAGCCTGTCATGAGTTGCAACTGCGGTACCGACGCCGAACTGAACTGCCGCGACGACGCCCGGCGCCGGATGGTGCGGGCGGCGCAGGTCAACGGGCTCGACTATCTCGAGGTCAGCGACGACCAGCGCAAGTTGACGGTGTACTTTCTCGGCCCCGCGCCGGAGGGGATCGGCACCGGGAATATCGAGATCTGCGGCGGGGTGCGGGAACGCGACATCGCGGTCATCGACGTCCAACTCTGCCCGCAGACCGACCCCGAGCGCGACAATTGCATCGTCGTCACGGTTGACCGCCCCGGCGATTTCTCCACCTACTGCCTCTGCCTCGTGAACCTGCCCGAGGATGCACCTTTCGACCCGCGCTACCGCTGCCTCGAGTTCAGCTTCAAGGCGGCGTGCCCGAGCGATCTCGACTGCCAGTCGGAGCCGCGCTGCCCCGAGGAGGTGACGCCGGCGCCCGAGATCGACTATCTGGCGAAGGATTACGCCAGTTTCCGCCGGCTGATCCTCGACCGGCTGGCGGCCGTGATGCCCGAGTGGACCGAGCGACACGTGCCGGACATCGGCATCACGCTGGTGGAACTGCTGGCCTACGTGGGCGACTACCTGAGCTACCACCAGGACGCCGTGGCGACCGAGGCCTACCTGGGCACGGCGCGGCAACGGATCTCGGTGCGCCGGCACGCGCGGCTCGTCGACTATCACCTGCACGAAGGGTGCAACGCCCGGGCCTGGGTAGCGGTCGGAACCTCCCAGGATCGCACGCTGAAGGCGCGGGACCTCTCCTTCGTCACCAGTTTCCAGGAGGCGCCCGCCCCCGCTGCGGGTGTACCCGACTGGGCGCCGTTCGAGGCGGTGCCGGAGAACCGCTACGAGGTGTTCGCACCGCTGGTCGCCGATGCCGACGCGCCGATCGCACTGCGCGTGGCGCACAACAAGATCCGTTTCTACACCTGGGGCGACCGGCAGTGCTGCCTGCCAAAGGGCGCGACCGCGGCGACGCTGGTGGATGGCACGCCGCCGGCACCGGGAGAACCGGCGCCTGATCAGGCACAGAAAGCCGAGCTCGAAAGGTCCCCGGACACGCCGCCAGCGAGTGAGGGTACGCGCACCCTGCACCTGGAGCCCGGCGACGTGCTGATCCTGGAGGAGGTGTTGGGACCGAAGACCGCCAGCGCGGCCGACGCGGAGGCGGCGCGGCAGGTGGATACCTATTTCCACCCCGACGCGAACCCGGCGCACCGGCACGCGGTCCGCCTGACCGGGGTCACGCCGTCGGTCGATCCGCTGACCGGACAGCCGCTCCTCGAGGTCACCTGGTGCGAGGAGGACGCGCTGCCGATGCCGTTCTGTGTCTCGACCATTGGCCCGGCACCCGAATGCGCGCTGCTCGAAGACGTCAGCGTGGTACGCGGCAACGTCGTGCTGGCCGACCACGGCCGATGGCAGCCGGAGGACAATCTTGGCTGTGTACCGCACGCCGAGGAGGACCCGGTCTGCGTGGCCGAGGGCCGGGCGGCGGACGTCGCGCTCCGTGTCGGGCGCTTCGAGCACGCGCCCATCGAGGGGCCGCTGACCTTCACCACGCCCCTGGATCCCGGTGCGCCCGCTTCGCTGTCGCTCCGGCAGGATCCCCACCGGGCGATCCCGTGCCTCGCGGTGAGGAGCGCGCCGCACGCCGCCTGTGTAGCGGATGGCGACGCGGCGAAGCTGCCGGCGGGGGGCGAGCCGCGGGACTGGACCCTGGTGCGCGACCTGCTGGCCAGCGGTCGCTATGACACGCATGTCGTCGCCGAAATCGACGACCGGCGCCGCGCCAGGTTGCGCTTTGGTGACGGCCGCCTGGGGCGGGCACCCGACGCGTTCAGCCAGATCCATGTGCGCAGGCGCATCGGTAACGGCCCCGACGGCAATGTCGGCGCCGACACGCTGACCATCGCCGTCCATGCGACGCCGATCAACGGGCTCGTGCTGGCGCCGCGCAACCCGCTGCCGGCGGAGGGCGGCACCGCCCCCCAGCCGGTGGCGGAGGCCAGGCTCTTCGCACCCTACGCTTTCGCCGAGGAACTGGCGCGGGCCGTCATCCCGGAGGACTATGCCGAGATCGCGGCGCGACACCCGAAGGTCCAGCGCGCTGCCGCCGAGCTGCGCTGGAACGGCAGCTGGTACGAGGTGCGGGTGGCAATCGATGCCTTCGGCGCAGCGGTCGCGGACGACGACCTGTTGGCCGAGATCCACACCGAGCTCAGCCGCTTCCGCCGGATCGGCCACGACCTCGCCGTGCGGCCGGCGGTGCAGGTGCCGTTGGACATCGCGATGACCGTCTGCGTCGCACCCACCCATCTGCGTGCACACGTCGAGGCGGCGCTCCGTGCCCGGTTCGGTAGCGGCTGTCTGCCGGACGGCGGCCTCGGCTACTTCCATCCGGACGCGCAGAGCTTCGGCGACGACATCGCGCTCAGCCGTCTCCTGGCGGCGGCCCAGGCGATCGACGGGGTCGAGAGCGTACAGCTCGCCCGGCTCGAGCGCCTCCACGAGGGGCCGAACGGTGAACTCGCCGCCGGCGTTCTGGCGATCGGCCCGCTCGAGATCGCGCGCGCCGACAGCGATCCGAACGCGCCCGAGAACGGGCGCATCACCTTCGCCATGAGGGGGGGACGATGAGCACCGATCCGACCTGCGGCTGTTGCGAGGGCGTAGAGCCGGTCACGCCCCGCGTGATCTACAACCGCCCGGGACTCAGCGAGATCGCGGCCCGTGTCGGCACCCATGCGGATTTCCTGGCCACGATGCTCGCCCGGCTGACCCACCACGAGTTGCCAAACGGCATGCGGCCTTTGAAACGCCTGACCACGCGGGCCCCGTCCGACCCGACGATCGCCCTGCTCGATGCCTGGGCTGTGGTCGCGGACGTGCTGACCTTCTACCAGGAACGGATCGCCAACGAAGGCTACCTGGCGACGGCGACGGAGCGGCGTTCGATCCTGGAACTCGGCCGGCTGGTCGGTTATCGGCTCCGGCCCGGCGTGGCAGCCAGCGTCTACCTCGCCTTCACGCTGGAGAATGGCTACGAAGTCACGATCCCGGCAGGCACGCTGGCGCGGAGCCTACCCGCGCCCGGCGAGAACGCGGAGCCCTTCGAGACCTTCGAGATGCTGGAGGCCCGGTCGGCCTGGAACGCCCTGCCCTTGCGGTTGTCACGGCCCTTTGTGTTGTTCCCCCCGTCGCCCGGCTTCACCGGCACCGTGCCCGCCTTTCTCGCCGGAACCGAGGCCGGGCTGGAGGCGGGCCAGATGATCCTGGTCGTGGGCCCGGGAGCGCCGCTGCCCTATGTCCTGCGCAGCGTCGAGCCCGATCGCGAGGCGGACCTCACGCGCATATCCTTCGCCGAAAAACGCGCCCTCCACACCACCGCGGTCACCGAGTCGAAGGAGAAAGTGGAGCTGTCACTTTTGGCACAGCTGGGCGATGTGGTGGAGGCTTTGCGCCGACCACCATCGGATCAGCCGCCCTCGAGATTCCAGCTTGGCCGCGATCCGGCGCGCACCTACTCCACCGCGGCGGATCTCGGACCGCAGCTCCTGGCCGAGTTTGCGCCGACGCTGCGCGGCCCCCTCTTCACCGCCTACGCCAACGCTCCGGTGACCGGCAGTCGTCCCGAGGACCGCTACGGGATAGAGGCGTTCAGGATCGCGGCCGGGCCCTTCGGTGCAACGGCGCCGCTCGAGTTCGTCTACGGCGAGAACGGCGATGTGTCCCGGCGCGAATGGCTGCTGGCCGAGGTGCGCAGCAGCCTTTCGGTCGAGGCACGCGCGACGCTAGACGGAGGCGCGACCCTGGACCGGGCCTTCGAGCAGGAGGTGGACCTCGGCGCCGGCGCGGCGGCACCCCTGGCGCTGACAATCCGGGTCTGGGATCCGATGACGGCGGCGCGGGAGGTCGTCCTCGGCCTCGACCAACTCGCCGAAACCGACGAGGGTACCAGGTTCCGCCGCTGGAACGAGGGCATCGACGGCGTCGGCCTGGAGGTGGAGGCGTTATACGAGGAAATTCCTGACGGGCTGTGGCGGCTGCAGGAGGTGAGAGTGAACTGGCACGGCGCGAACAATGGGGGCCAGGGGGGCCGCTGGTTCGCCTTTGGCCGTCGCCAGGCCAGCGTCCCGGATTCCACCGTCGCTGCGGCGGCCGCGGTGACGGCGACAGACCTGGTCGTGGAGCTCGACTTCAGCGTCGATGCGCCGGGCGGGGTGATCTCGCCCACACCGAAACCGGCGCAGTTCACTGGCGGAAACGGCAGCCAGGTGACGGTGCAGATCGCCGCTGCGGCCACCGTGCTGACGGTGGTGCGCAGCGAGAGCCGCTTCGCCGGCACACCCGAGGCGCCACGCATCCTGTCCTTCGATGCCGAGTATCCGGGTATCGTACCGGGCAGCCGGCTGGTGATCGACGGACCGATGCAGGGGTGCCATGTCTACAACGTACTCGACGTGCGCAGTGCCGTGCGCGCCGACTACGGTCTGTCGCAGACGGTGACGCTGGCGCTGCTGGACGCGCCCTGGCTGAGCGGAGCGGAGGCGACGCTCGCCGACATACGCCCGGTCAGGATCCACGCCCGGAACGAGCCGCTGGAATTGGCCGAGGCGCCGCTGACCGAGGACCTGAAGGGCGTCGAGGTGGAGCTCGGCGAGCTTTACGAGGGACTCGAGGCCGGGCGCTGGGTGGCGGTGAGCGGCGAACGGACGGACGTGCTGGCCACCGACGGAACGCCGGTCGAGGGCGTCGAAGCGACCGAACTGGCGATGCTCGCGGGCGTCGAGCACCGTCCGGCGCAGATCGTCGATCCTGACGGTAACCTGATCGACCTGCCCGGCGATACCCTGCACACCCGCCTGACCTTCGCCGAGCCACTGGCCTATACCTACAAGCGCGACACCGCGACGGTGAACGCCAATGTGGCTCTCGCCACCCACGGCGAGACGGTGCGGGAAACCATTGGCAGCGGCGACAGCGCCGCACGGCTGCAAACCTTTGCGCTGTCACGTGGCCCGCTGACCCATGTTTCCGCGCCGACGCCCGCGGGCACGGAGAGCACGCTCGCCGTGCGGGTCAACGACATACGCTGGCGCGAGGCCGAAAGCCTCCTGGCGCTCGGCCCTCTCGACCGCGACTACAAGAGTTCAACCGACAACGAGGGCACGACATCGGTCACCTTCGGCGACGGCGTACGCGGCGCGCGCTTGCCGAGCGGGACAGGGAACGTGACCGCGACCTACCGCGCAGGCATCGGTGCGCCGGGCAATGTGGGCGCCGGACAGATCAGCACGCTCGGGCCGAAACCCCTGGGCGTCAAGGAAGTCACGAATCCCCGCGCTTCGAGCGGTGGCGCGGACCCCGAGACGCGGGACCAGGCGCGGCTGCGGGTGCCGCTTGCCACACGGGCTCTCGACCGCCTGGTGTCAGTGGAGGACTACACCGATTTCGCCACGCTCTACGCCGGGATCGGCAAGGCGCAGGCGGCGCGGCTCCCCGACGGCCGGCGCGAGGTGGTCCACCTGACCCTCGCCGGGGCCGCGGACGCGCCGATCGATCCGCAGTCGGCGCTCTGGCGCAATTTGATGAGGTCGCTGACCCGTTTCGGCGACCCCTCGGTGCCGATCGTGATGGCCCCGCGCGAGGCCGCGTTCGTGTTCCTGAGCGCGAAGGTCCGGGTCCACCCCGACCATCTCTGGGACAAGGTGGAGCCACCGCTCCGCCAAGCGCTCCTCGCGGCCTTCGGTTTCGAGGCACGGAAACTGGGCCAGCCTCTGCAACTGAGCGAGGTGGTCGCCGTGATGCAGGCCGCCGCCGGCGTCGACTATGTCGATGTCGACCTCTTCGAGGCGGTGCATGAAGCGGACGCCCGGACACCCGAGACGCTGGCCGCGCGGCTGGCCAGGTTCGCGGCGCGGCCCGTCACGGCGCTCGCCGGCACCCATCTCCCCGCGGCGCCGGCACGGCGCGAGAACGGGAAACTGCGCCCGGCGCGGATCGTCTATCTGAACCCCGCGCTTGCGGACACGCTGATCCTCACCGAGGTGACGTCATGACGCGGAATCCCGACCGACTCTACGACCTTCTCCCCGTCGTCCATCGTCAGCGCGACGTCGAGCACGGCGAACCGCTTCGCGCCCTCCTGCAGGTCATCGCCGAGCAGGTGGAGGTGTTGGAGGACGACCTCGCGCGGCAATATGCCGACTGGTTCATCGAGACCTGCGACGACTGGGTGGTGCCCTATATCGGCGCGCTGATCGGCTACGAGGCGCCGCCGCAGGTGGCCGAGGACGGCGTGCGCACCGCGCTGCTGTCCTCGATTCTTACCCCGCGCCGCGCAGTGGCGAACACCATCCGCGACCGGCGGCGCAAGGGGACACTGCCGCTGCTGGAGCTGATCGCGAAGGACACCGCGGACTGGCCGGCGCGGGCGGTCGAGTTTTACCGCCTGCTGGCCTGGATGCAGCCCGTCAATCACCACCGGGTGACGCGCGGGCGCACGGCGGATCTCCACGACGGATTGGCGCTGGCGCTGCTGGGCGGGCCGTTCGACCCGGTGACGCGGACCGTCGACGTCCGCCGGATCACCTCGACGCAGACCCCGGGAACGCACAACATCCCCCATGTCGGCGTCTACGCCTGGCGACTGAAGCCCTATGCCGTCGCCCGCGAGCCGGCCTATGCGCGGGAGGACATGGGCCCTGGCGCCTACACGTTCAGCGTGCTCGGGAATGACATGCCCCTGTTCACCCTCCCCGTATCGGAGCCGGGGCCCGAAGCAATTGCCGAGCCGCCAAATGTCCCTGCGCCGATCCTGCGCCGGGTGCTGGCGCAGGATCTTGCGACCTATTATGGCGCCGACAAAAGCCTTGCCATCTGGGCGGAGGACTGGCCGGCACGCGGCGAAGCCGGGCTGATCCCGCCGGAGAACCTCATCGTGGCCGATCTGAGCGGCTGGCGCTACCAACCCGCCCGCGACCATGTCGCCGTCGACCCGGAACTCGGCCGGATCGCCTTCCACGTGCGGCAGTCGCCCGGCGGCGATGTACAGGTACGCTACCACCAAGGCTTCAGCGACGACACCGGCGGCGGGACCTATCCGCGCACGCCGCGCCAGCCTGTGGGTGCCGTCACCTACCGCGTAGGGGCGGGCGCGGAGCTCACCGCAATCGGCGCGGCGCTCGACCGCTGGCGCGCGGACGACCCCGACGACGCGGTCATCGAGATCGTCGACGGCGGCGTCTATACCGAGCCGCTGAACATCACGCTGCGCGAAAACCAGAGCCTGCAGCTGCGCGCCCGCGACGGGACACGCGCGGTGCTTCGGCTGCTCGACTATCGGGCTTCCCGCGGCGACGCCATGATGGTGCGCGGCGAGGCGGGCTGCCGCTTCGCGCTCGACGGGCTCCTGGTCGCCGGCCGTGGCTTGCAATGTCGCGGGCCGATGGAGGAGCTCCGACTCAGTCATGTGACGCTGGTACCGGGCTGGAGCCTCGGCCCCGACTGCTCGCCGGATCGGCCGGCCGAACCGAGTCTGGAGCTTGTGGACGGTCCCAGGGAAGTGACGATCGAGCGATCGATCCTCGGCTCGATCCAGGTGAGCATGGACGAGGTCGACGCCGACCCGGCGGCGATCACCATCGCCGACAGCATTCTCGATGCCACCTCCGATACCCGCGAGGCGGTGGGCGCGCCGTCCTGGCCGCTGGCGCACGCCGTACTCAGGGTCCTGCGGTGCACCGTGATCGGCCAACTTCAGACGCATGCGATCGAACTGGCCGAGGACAGCATCTTTACTGGCCCTGTCCGCGTGGCGCGGCGCCAGATCGGCTGCATGCGGTTCTGCTACGTGCCAGCCGGCTCGCGCACGCCGCGCCGCTACCGCTGCCAGCCGGACCTGGCGGTGCGCGAAGCGCTCGACGCGCTGCCTGTGGTTGAGAGCGGCGGGCCGGTCTTGGCGCCGATCCTCGTCGGGGGCGATGCGAGCGCAGCCGAGGAGGCGAGTCCCGAGGCGGCCAACCTGCGACTGCGTTTCGACACCAGCAATCCGGCACCGGCCATCGGCGAGACGATCACACTGACGCTGGCGGTCGACAATCTGGGGCCGCGGACCACGACAGGGATCGAGGTCACCATCATGACGCCGCGCAGGCCCGGCGACGACACCCAGAGCCCCTTCGAACCCGACCCGGACGTCACCGTCAGTCGCGGCGCGCTCATCGGCGACATCGATCCGCCGGTCTGGGAGATCGCGCAGCTGCCACCCGGCGGTTGTGCGCTGCTGACCGCGCGGCTGACCGTGGTCGCGGGGGCCGAGCCGCCGCGCATCGGGGCCTTTATCTCGGCGTATACCTTCTTCGACGACGGCGCGGCCTACCGTGATCGCCTGCGCGCCGCAGCACGCTCGGCCGTGCGCCCGGTCTTCGTCGACCGCCGCTACGGTCGCCCGGGCTACTGCCAACTCGACCTCTGTACCGCGCCCGCCATACGCGAGGGCGCCAGCGACGCCTCCGAGATGGGCGCGTTCCACGACCTTTACCAACCGCAACGCGCTGCGGCGCTTTCGGCGCGACTTGCGGACCACGTCCCGGCCGGCATGTCCGCCGGACTCCTCTTTGCCAGCTAGGAGGGTAGATCCGTGAAAGCCGACCTGAGCCGCGACACCTATCGCCGCCACCACCATTACGCCAGGGTACTGATGCAGCAGGGCCGGGTGCTGCTGGACGCCGACTGGAACGAGCAGGTGGCAATTCTCCTCGAGCAGACCCGGTCGCTGGCGGCCGACCTGATCGGGCCGCACGGCGGACCCGGCGATGGCTTCCTGGTCACCTGCCCCGACGACCTCCTCTGTGACCTGGAGATCGGCCGGGGGCGCTATTACGTCGACGGCGTCGCCTGCGAACTCATGCCCGAGGTGCGCTGCCCGCCGGAGACCGATCCCGCGCCGGTGCGCTACACGACCCAACCCGACTTTCCGTTCCTGAAAGGCGAGGACGACCCGGCGGAGTTGCAACCCGGCATGCGCTATCTCGTCTACCTCGACGTCTGGGAACGGCACCTCAATTACCTGCAGGCCGACCACATTCGGGAGTTGGCGCTCGGCGGGCCCGATACCGCGACGCGGGCGAAAGTCGTCTGTCAGGTCAAGGCCGCGCTGCTCGGCAAGGAGGATGACGAGGACGGGGACCTGGGCTGCGACGCGCTGCTCGATACGCTGGTCGGCACCGAACTCCGCCAGCCGCGCTGCCTGCGCGCCCGTGCCAGGGTCGAGGTGCCGTCGGACGACCCCTGCCTGGTACCGCCGACGGCGCGATACCGGGGAGCCGAGAACCAGCTGTACCGGGTCGAAATCCACACCCCGGGTACCGCCGGTGGCGCCAAGTCACAGGCGACGTTCAAATGGTCGCGGGACAACGGTTCGGTCGTCTTCGGCATCCGTAGCCTGCAGGGCGCGCAAGTCAAGCTCGACAGTCTCGGGCCGGACAGGGCCCGCGGGCTGAAGGAGGACGACTGGGTCGAGATCGTCGACGACTTCTCGGAACTTCGGGCGATGCCACGGCCGCTGCTCCAAGTCGACGCGGTGGACAGGGTGACCGCGACGGTGACGCTGGCGGTGCCCGAGGGGTTCTCGATACCCGTGTTCGACGAGGCCGCCACGACCCACCCTCTGCTGCGCCGCTGGGACCAGCCGTCGGACGCGATCCCGGTGCAGGAATCGAAATGGATCGAGCTCGAGAATGGCGTCCAGGTCTGGTTCGAACAGGGCGGCGACTACAAGGTGGGCGACTACTGGCAGATACCCGCGCGCACCGCGGTCGCCGACGTGCTATGGCCACAGGAAACCGGGCCCGACGACATGCCGTGGCCGAAGGCGCTGCCGCCCAGTGGCATCCGCCACCGGATCGCGCCGCTGCGCCGTATCGAGCTTGACGAGGACGGCCGTGTGACATGCGGCGAGGACTGCCGCTGTGTCTTCGCCCCGCTCTGTGCGCTGGCAGGCGAGAATGTCGTCAACCCGCCGCAGCCGCCACCGGAGGAAACACTGGTGCCCCTCGGCACGATCGAGTTCGAGCGGGAAACCGCCACCCCCTCCGAGGCGTCGATCGCCGTCCTGCAGGCGAACAGCGCGCGCCTGCGCGAGGCGATCGCCGCGAACCAGCTGTCGCGGGTCGATTTACGCTCCATCGCGCCCGAGGAGGGCGAGGAAGGGGTGGGGATCGCCCAGCGCCGGGGCGAGTTGGTGAGGAAAGCCTATGTCGAGGCCGGCGTATCGGTGCAGGCCATTCCGCCGCTCAAAATCAGCGCGGCCGCCTCCGGGGAGCCGCGTGTGGAGAGCGACATGGTACTCAACACCCCCGAGGCCGGCTCCCAGGGCGACGTCGGCGTGGCCGTGCGGGTACCGGTCAACGATGTACCGGGTGTCGGGGACGTGTCTGCAGAACGCCTGATGGCGGCGGGGATCCACGACTCGCTGGCGCTGTCGCGGCTCGACGAGGAAGCGCTGGTGCAGGTGCTCAGCACGCCTGGCGGCCGCGCCTTTCCGCATAACCGTGCCGTAGAGATTCTCCGCGAAGCCCGCAAACTGTCAGGCAAGCCGTGATTGTCGGCTCTGGTGCACGGAAATCTGCGGATCACCAAGGAGGAATAACGGCGCCAAACGGACGCGAACTGAGAGAGTCGCGGCAAGACCCGAGGGGCGGTGGGCACGGCCCTACGCGCGCCGTGCAGCGGGAGATTCCGTTCCGATGAGCCGGCCCTGGACAAGTTCCGCAGACCGGGGCGAGCAGCGGTAGAGATGCACCGCACAGGAGGAGCGCTACCATGACCTACACCTATCGAGGCGGCAAGAAGCTGACACTCAGGAAGCGTCCCGACCAGTTCGTCTGCCGGGCACTGCCCGAGACCCTGCGCGCCGCGGGCATCGCCGACGACGCCGAGCGGGTCTCCTCGATCGCCTCCCGGGTCAAGACGCGGGCCCGGGACCTCGAGCCCCTGATGGCCAGGGGACGAACCCTGGCCCCGACCCACCACGCCTACCAGGTGGCCGATTCCGGCGAGGATTTCCTGATCACCGACCGCATCTTCGTGACCTTCGCGGAGCCCCTCTCCGATACCCAGGTGGCCGAATTCGCGGGCCGCTACGGCTTGCTGTTGCGCGAGCGCTACTCGGAGCGGGACTGCCTCTTCCAGCTCACCACCCACACCGGCATCAACCCGGTCAAGCTGGTGGTCAAGCTCACCGAGGAGGAGCCGCTGGTGGCTCAGGCGGAGAACGACCTCAACTACCTGGCCGCCAAGCGAGCCTTCGTGCCGCCGAGCGACAGGGAGTACGACCGCCAGTGGCATCTCCACGACCATCTGTCGCACCCCGAGGTCGATCCGCGCGCCAATGCGCGCTGCGAACCGGCCTGGCAACTGCTGGACGGCTTCGGCAGCCGGGAGGTGGTGGTCGGCGTCAGCGACGACGGCTGCAAGCTCGACCACCCCGACTTCGCCGCCCCCGGCAAGTTTCCCGCCTGGGGTTACTTCAGCGGTACCCGGCTGGTAACCAGGGATGACATCGACGCCCGCCCCGAGGAGATGTACCAGCAGGGTGCCAACCATGGCACCTCCTGTGCCGGGGTGATCGCCGGCGAGGCCGGCACCCGGCTGACGGTGGGGGCCTCACCGGCCTGCCGGCTGCTGCCGATCAAGTGGGAGTCCGATGGGCCCTCGCTGATGATCAACGACTCCAAGATGCTCACCATGCTCGGCTTCATCGCCGACAAGGTGGATATCCTCTCCAACTCCTGGGGCGCCGTGCCTCGCTTCCTCTTCGCCTCGATGGTGATTCGACGCCTCACCCGGCTCGCCACCGGCGGCGGACGGCGCGGCAGCGGCCTGCTGTTCCTGTGGGCGGCGGGCAACGAGAATTGCCCGATCCTCCATGAGGCCGACCAGGACGTGCCCCATACCCATGGCTGGGTGTTCGAGGGCGGCAGCTGGCAGTGGGGCGGCGTGCAGACGGCCCGCCGCTTCGCCAACAACCTCGTCGGCATCCCCGGCGTGATGCACGTGGCGGCCCTGGCCAGCACCGCCCGGCGCAGCCACTACTCCAACTACGGCACCGGCATCGACCTCTGCGCCCCCACCAGCAACAGCCATGCCTACTTCCGCATGCCGGTGGCCGGCCTGGGCATCACCACCACCAGCGGCGAAACCGGTCAGCTCACCCAGGAGTTCGGTGGCACCTCCAGCGCCACGCCCCTGGTGGCCGGGGTGGCTGCCCTGGTGCTCTCGGCCAACCCACGGCTCAGTGCCCTGGAGGTCGCTTCGGTGCTGCGCCGCACGGCGGCGAAGGACCTCGATGACACCCCCTACCCGCGCACGCCGCCGGCCTCCTTCGACCCCGACACCTCCTGGGACGTCTCGCCCATCGCCCCCTTCGACAGCGGCGCCTTCCAGGACACCGGCCACGACGACGGCAGCTGGAGCCCCTGGTTCGGCCATGGCCGGGTGGATGCCGAGCGCGCCGTGGCCCAGGCCCTGGAGCTGCGCGGCGAGATCATCCCCCCGACGTCGGAGGAGCGCTACGTCTCGCGCCCCGGGCTGACGATTCCCGACAACCGCCGCGACGGCATCCGCGACACCCTGGAGGTGCGCCACACCGGCCAGGTGGACGTCCTGCGTGTGGCGGTGGACATCCCCCACGCCTATATCGGCGACCTGGTGGTCACCCTGATCGCCCCCTCGGGCCTCGCCGTGGTGCTCCACGACCGCGCCGGCGGCAGCCGCCACAACCTGAGCGAGCAGTGGGAGATCGCGACGCTGCCCACGCTACGCCAGCTGAAGGGCGAAGAGGCCGACGGCACCTGGACGCTCTGGGTACGCGACGAGGCCCCCCTGGACACCGGGCACCTGGAGGAGTGGTCGCTGGAACTCGGCGTGATCGCCGCCACGCCTCGTCTCACCGCCGAAGAGGCGCCGGGCGTGAGCATCCCCGACAAGGACCCCGCCGGCATCGAGCGGGGGCTGACCATCGCCGAGGAGGGCAGGATCGCGGCGATCCGTGTGGCGCTCGACATCACCCACACCTACATCGGCGACCTGCGGGTCACCCTGCGCTCGCCGGCGGGCACCTCGGTGCGCCTCCACGACCGGCTCGGCGGCAGCCGGGACAACCTGCGCGCCACCTACGACTCCGCCGACCTGACGACCCTGCAGGCACTGCGCGGCGAGCCCTGCCAGGGGGAATGGCGACTCTGGGTGCAGGATCTCGTCGCCCGCGACATCGGCAAGCTGAACCGCTGGTCGCTCGAACTCCGGCCCGAGGTGCCGGCTCCGACGCCGGCCAGGACCGCCACGGCACCTCGCGGCAGAAAGGCGGCTGCCAAGCCCAAGGCCACCAAGGGCACCAGGAGCGAATAGGGAGTCATGAGGTGAGCGGCTTTCCAACGCCCCCCCGGTTGGAGGAACGGGCGGACCAGGCCGCTCGGGCCATCGAGGGACGCAGCAAGGCAATCAAGGAACGGCAAGGCGCGCTCGGGACGGCGCTCAAGCGGGCCCTGGCCGACCTTGAGGAGATGAAGAGGTGATTATCCCGTCACGCCGACTCGTCGAGATAGCGCTCGGCGTCGAGCGCCGCCATGCAGCCGCTGCCGGCGGAGGTCACGGCCTGGCGATAGACATGGTCCATGACATCGCCGGCGGCGAACACGCCCGGCACGCTGGTGGCGGTGGCGTTGCCCTCGAGGCCTGACTTGACCTTGATGTAGCCGCCGGCCATCTCCAGTTGCCCCTCGAAGATGCCGGTATTGGGGGTATGGCCGATCGCGATGAAGACCCCCGGCGCCGCCAGCTCCCGGGTGCTGCCGTCGGTGGTGGACTTCAGCCGCACCCCCGTCACGCCGGTGTTGTCGCCCAGCACCTCGTCGAGGGTGTGGTTCCACACCAGCTCGATGTTGCCGTTCTCGGCCTTCTCGAACAGCTTGTCCTGGAGGATCTTCTCGGCGCGCAGGGCGTCGCGGCGGTGCACCAGGGTCACCTTGGAGGCGATGTTGGAGAGATAGAGCGCCTCCTCCACGGCGGTGTTGCCGCCGCCCACCACCACGACCTCCTGGTTGCGGTAGAAGAAGCCATCGCAGGTGGCGCAGGCCGAGACACCCTGGCCCATGAACTGCTGCTCGGAGGGCAGGCCCAGGTAGCGGGCACTGGCCCCGGTGGCGATGATCAGGGCATCGCAGGTGTAGGTGCCGTTGTCGCCCTTGAGGGTGAAGGGACGTCCCCGAAGCTCCACCTCGTGGATATGGTCGAAGAGCACCTCGGTGTCGAAGCGCTCGGCATGTCGCTTCATGCGCTCCATCAGCTCCGGGCCCTGGACGCCGATGTCGTCGCCCGGCCAGTTGTCCACGTCGGTGGTGGTGGTCAGCTGGCCACCGGCCTGCATGCCGGTGATCAGCAGCGGCTTGAGGTTGGCACGGGCCGCATAGACGGCCGCGGAGTAACCGGCCGGGCCGGAGCCGAGAATGATCAGGCGTTCGTGACGCGCTTCGCTCATGGATAACCTCACTCATCGTTCATGGGTCGTGCAGGAAGCCTCTGCTCCCCCACTGAGTCCCGGTTCATGCCGGCTGGACACGGCGACGAAGGCCCATTGTAACAGCCGAAACCGCCGGGAGCCGCCCTCGGTCGCCTGGGGCGACACCCGGTCACAGCACATCATCGTCGCGCCCCAGGGTCACGCTCTCCAGCTCGCCGTCCACAGACACCTCGATGCGCAGCTGGATCGGGGCACAGCAGCGGGGACAGTCCTCCCAGGTCTCCTGGCTCCCCTCGGACCTGTCCACCAGCAGCTCGAAGGGCGTGTCGCAGTAGGGGCAGTGCACCGGATAACGATCGAGTTGCTCCTCGTGCATGGTCTTCCTCCGTGCACTCGTCGAATGGTTGATGGGGGGCCGACCACCGCTTTTCAAGCCGGGGCGCACCGGCCCCTCCCTCGTCCACGGGCAGTGATTGAAAGTGGCGCCTATCATGACCATGTGTGTTCCAAGGTACCAGGGGGGGTCGTTCACTCTCCCGCGAAAGGAGGACAGCATGAGCACCGAGTCCACACCGGATACCCTGCAGACGCTCGAGGCAGGTGGCACCACCTACCATTACCATAGCCTGCCGAAGGCCGCCGAGGCGCTCGGCGACATCGATCGGCTGCCGATGACGCTGAAGATCCTGCTCGAGAACCAGCTCCGCTTCGCCGGTGAGCCGAGCGTTTCCCGCGACGACATGCAGGCCCTGGTCGACTGGCAGCAAGAGGCCCGCTCCGACTGCGAGATCGGCTACCGCCCGGCCCGGGTGCTGATGCAGGACTTCACCGGCGTGCCCGGGGTGGTGGATCTTGCCGCCATGCGCGCCGCGGTGGAGAAGCTGGGCGAGAGCCCGGATCGCATCAACCCGCTATCCCCGGTGGACCTGGTCATCGATCACTCGGTGATGGTCGACAAGTTCGGCAATGCCACCGCCTTCCGCGACAACGTCGCCATCGAGATGGAGCGCAACCGCGAGCGCTACGAGTTCCTGCGCTGGGGCCAGCAGGCCTTCGACAACTTCCGGGTGGTGCCGCCGGGCACCGGCATCTGTCACCAGGTCAACCTGGAGTACCTGGGCAAGACCGTCTGGCCCCGGGAGGAGGACGGCAAGACCCTCGCCTACCCCGACACCCTGGTGGGCACCGACTCCCATACCACCATGATCAACGGCCTGGGCGTGCTCGGCTGGGGCGTAGGCGGCATCGAGGCCGAGGCGGCCATGCTCGGCCAGCCGGTGTCGATGCTGATCCCCGAGGTGATCGGCTTCAAGCTCACCGGCAAGCTGCGCGAGGGCATCACCGCCACCGACCTGGTACTGACGGTGACCGAGATGCTGCGCAAGAAGGGCGTGGTGGGCAAGTTCGTCGAGTTCTACGGCGACGGCCTGGCCGACCTGCCGCTGGCCGACCGCGCCACCATCGCCAACATGGCCCCGGAATACGGCGCCACCTGCGGCTTCTTCCCGGTGGACGAGGAGACGCTGACCTACATGCGCCTGACCGGCCGCGACGACGCCCAGGTGGCGCTGGTCGAGGCCTACTGCAAGGCCCAGGGGCTGTGGCGCGAGCCCGGCCATGAGCCGATCTTCAGCGACACCCTGCACCTGGACATGGACGAGGTGGAGGCGAGCCTGGCCGGGCCCAAGCGGCCCCAGGACCGGGTGGCGCTCAAGGACATGAAGGCGACCTTTGCAAAGCTGATGGACACCGACGACGGCAAGCAGCCCTCCTCTGCCACCGAGAACGGCAAGCTGATGTCCGAGGGCGGCCAGACCGCCGTCGGCATCAAGGACAGCTACGAGCACCACGACAGCCAGGACGTCGAGCTCGCCGGCGAGGCCTTCAAGCTCAACCCCGGCGCCGTGGTGATCGCCGCCATCACCTCCTGCACCAACACCTCCAACCCCAGCGTGATGATGGCCGCCGGCCTGCTGGCCCGTAACGCCCTGGCCAAGGGGCTCACCACCAAACCCTGGGTCAAGACCTCCCTGGCCCCGGGCTCCAAGGTGGTGACCAAGTACCTGGAGGCCGGCGGCGTCAACGACGACCTCGATGCCCTGGGCTTCCAGCTGGTGGGCTACGGCTGCACCACCTGCATCGGCAACTCCGGCCCGCTGCACGAGGCCATCGAACAAGCCATTGAGGATGGCGACCTCACCGTGGCGTCGGTGCTTTCCGGTAACCGCAACTTCGAGGGGCGCATCCACCCGCTGGTCAAGACCAACTGGCTCGCCTCGCCGCCGCTGGTGGTGGCCTACGCCCTGGCCGGCAATGTCCAGCTCGACCTGACCCGGGACCCGCTGGGCGTCGACCGCCACGGCCAGCCGGTCTACCTCAGGGACATCTGGCCCAGCCAGGCGGAGATCGCCGAGGCCGTGGAGAAGGTCAAGACCGAGATGTTCCGCAAGGAGTATGCCGAGGTGTTCGACGGCGACGCGACCTGGAAGGCGCTCGAGGTCCCCGAGAGCCAGGTCTATGCGTGGTCGACGGACTCCACCTACATCCAGCATCCGCCCTTCTTCGAGGGCATGGGCAGGACGCCCGAGGCCATCGAGGACGTCAGGGATGCCCGCATCCTCGCCCTACTGGGCGACTCGGTGACCACCGACCACATCTCGCCGGCCGGCTCGATCAAGCCCGACAGCCCCGCCGGCCGCTACCTGCAGGAGCGCGGCGTGGGGCCGGTGGACTTCAACTCCTACGGGTCGCGCCGCGGCAACCACGAGATCATGATGCGCGGCACCTTCGCCAACGTGCGCATCAGAAACGAGATGCTCGACGGCGTGGTCGGCGGCGAGACCCGCCATGTGCCCAGCGGCGAACGGATGGCCATCTACGACGCGGCCATGAAGTACCAGCAGGAAGGCACGCCCCTGGTGGTGATCGCCGGCAAGGAGTACGGCACCGGCTCCTCCCGCGACTGGGCGGCCAAGGGCACCCGGCTGCTCGGCGTGCGCGCCGTGCTCGCCGAGTCCTACGAGCGCATCCACCGCTCCAACTTGATCGGCATGGGCGTGGTGCCGCTGCAGTTCCCCGAGGGCGAGAACCGCAAGACCCTGGGCCTGACCGGCGACGAGCAGGTCTCCATCGAGGGGCTTGCCGAGCTCACCCCGGGCGGCAGGGTCAAGGTGACCATCAAGTCGGACAAGGGCGAGAAGAAGCTCGAGGCGCTGTGCCGCATCGACACCGCCAACGAACTGGAGTACTACCGCCACGGCGGCATCCTGCACTATGTGCTGAGGAAGATGATCGGGGCGGCCTGAACCGGAGCGCGTAAAGCCGATCATCGGGTGGCAAGCGAAGGCGATACCGGGGGCCCGACGGTGCCCCGGGGTCGAACCGCGGCCCCCTACGGCAGTCGCCATGGCGCTATGACAAGGCACTTCGCCCGGGATCATAAGGCTCGACCTTGTCCTGTTCCGCCGGGTCGTTGCGGGCGACGATCGCGCGTGCCGGCTCCGTTTCGCTGAGGTTGATCGCTTCATGGGGAACGCCGGGGGGAATGAAGAGAAAGTCGCCGGCCTCACTGACGGTTTCGTGTTCGAGCGAAGCGCCCCAGCGCGTGCACACCCTGCCCTCGAGCACATAGATGCCCGTTTCGTAGCCGACATGGACATGGGGGTCGGCACGGCCGCCCGCCGGGATGACCACGAGGTGCATGGACAGCCCGGTCGCCCCCACCGTCTGCCCCGAGATGCCGACGAAGTACGGCAGCCGCTGCCTGGTCATCACCTCGGCTTCCGGACGAAGCCCCTTAACCGCTGGCGCTTCCATCGTTCTCTCTCCTCCAGTCTGTGCGTCTTCGTTCGTGGCCCGGTCACCACCCCAGTATGATCCTGGCCGTGCTGGAAAGACAAAGGCCCCGCCGGGGGTAGCCGGCGGGGCCTCGTCGTTCGGGCGGGCGTTCGCTCAGAACGACCGGCGACGGTAGCGGCGATACTCCGGGTTCCAGCTGTTGCGCTCGATGGCGTCACGCAGCTTGGTGCCGTTGGTCTTCGGTGCCACGCCCTCCCCCTGGGCCTGGGCGGCGACATCGAAGGCGATCGCCTTGGAGAGCTCGCGGATCTGGGAAAGCCGCGGCAGCAGCGCGCCCTCGCCCTCCTTGACCAGCGGGGCCTCCCGCGCCAGCGCCCGCGAGGCCGACATCAGCATCGCATCGGTGACCCGCTTGGCCCCGCTGGCTACCACGCCCAGGCCGATGCCCGGGAAAATATAGGCGTTGTTGCACTGGGCGATGGGGTAGGTGATGCCATCGTGCACCACCGGGGCGAAGGGGCTGCCGGTGGCCACCAGCGCCTGGCCGTCGGTCCAGGTGAGCACGTCCTCCGGCGTCGCCTCGGCCCGGGAGGTAGGGTTGGAGAGCGGCATGATCAACGGCCGGGAGCAACCGGCGTGCATGGCACGTACCACCTCCTCGGTGAAGATGCCGGGCTGGCCACAGACGCCGATCAGCACCGTGGGACGCACCTGGGTGACGACTTCCAGCAGGTCGCGCCCGCGCCAGTCGTTGAGCAGGGCCGGATCCTGGGCGAGGCGGCGCTGGAAGTCCCACAACCCTTCCATGTCGGCGGTCACCAGGCCGTCCCGGTCGACCATGAAGACCCGGCTGCGCGCCTCCTTCTCGGTCAACCCCTCCGCCTGCATGGCCACCACGACCTGCTCGGCGATGCCGCAACCCGCCGAACCGCCGCCCACGAACACCACCCGCTGCTGCCCGACCCCCTCGTCACGCGCCTGGCAGGCCGCCATCAGGGTGCCCACGCAGACCGACGCCGTGCCCTGGACGTCGTCGTTGAAGCAGCAGAGCCGGTCGCGATAGCGCTCGAGCAGCGGCAGGGCGTTGGCCTGGGCAAAGTCCTCGAACTGCAGCAGCGCCTTGGGCCAGCGGCGCTTCACCGCGGCGATGAACTCCTCCATGAAGGCGTCGTATTCGGCCTGGGCGATGCGCGGGTGGCGCCAGCCCATGTACATGGGGTCGTCGAGCAGCGCCCGGTTGTTGGTGCCCACGTCGAGCATGATCGGCAGCGTATAGGCCGGGCTGATGCCGCCGCAGGCGGTGTAGAGCGAGAGCTTGCCGATGGGAATGCCCATGCCGCCGATGCCCTGGTCGCCGAGGCCGAGGATGCGCTCGCCGTCGGTCACCACGATGACCTTGACCTGGTCCTTGGTGGCGCAGCGCAGGATGTCGTCCATGCGGTCGCGGTCCGGGTAGGCGACGAAGAGCCCGCGGTGGTTGCGATAGATGTTGGAGAACTCCTCGCAGGCCTTGCCCACCGTGGGCGTATAGATGATCGGCAGCATCTCCTCGAGGTGCTCGGAGACCAGGCGGAAATAGAGGGTCTCGTTGTCGTCCTGGATGGCGCGCAGATAGATATGGCGATCCAGGTCGTTCTGGCACTGGCGATACTGTCGGTAGGCGCGTTCCGCCTGCTCCTCGATGGACTCCACGTTCTGCGGCAGCAGACCGATCAGGTTGAACTCGATGCGCTCCTCGCGGGTGAAGGCACTGCCCTTGTTGAGCAGCGGCATCTCGAGCAGCGGGGGGCCGGCATAGGGAATATAGAGGGGACGCTTGGGTTCGGTGGTCATCTCTCGTCTCGATGCGGTGACTGGAACGGGCCGTTGACGCTCTCGACGGCGTCTCTGGCGCTAACTCTACCACGCCGAAAACGACAGTGCTCCGACCTGGCCGAGTCGGGGCGCGTTCATCCGCCGAAAGGCGCGATCAGCAGCCCTTGGCCGCCGGCTGTCGCCCGGCCTCCCCCGCGAAGAAGAAGGGGCGCAGCTTCACCCCCAGCATGTTGCCGGCGAAGGCCGCCACCAGCCAGACCCAGCCGTGCAGGCTGCCCGAGGCGATGCCACCGAAGTAGGCGCCGATGTTACAGCCGAACGCCAGGCGCGCGCCGTAGCCGAGCAGGATGCCGCCGATCACCGCGGCGAGTACGGACCTCGCCGGGATGCGGAAATTGGGCGCGAAGCGACCGGCGAGCGAGGCGGCCACCAGGGCTCCCACCATGATGCCCACGTTCATCACCGTGGTGATGTCCCCCCAGACGCTGGCCTGGAGGGCCGCGGCGTTGCCCGGTGCCTGCCAGTAGCCCCAGGCGGAGACGTCGCCGCCCAGGAACTCGAAGCCCTTGGCGCCCCACAGGGCGAAGGCCGAGGTCACTCCCCAGGGGCGGCCGGCCAGGGCCAGGGTGGCGAAGTTGAGCAGCGCCAGCGCCACGGCGCCGAACAGCAGCGGCCAGGGGCCGGTGAGCCAGCGCCGGTTGCCGGCATCGACCGCCGGCGCCTGCTCGAGCCGGCCATGGCGGCGTTTCTCCATCACCACCGTGAAGGCGGCGATGGCCGCGAACAGCACCAGGCTGACCGCGATGCCGCCCCCTACGCCCAACTCGGTGACCAGCGAGGTCGGCCGCCAGGCGGGGAGGCTCTGCCACCAGGCGAAGTGGGCGGTGCCGATCAGCGAGCCGACGACGAAGAACAGCAGGGTGATCAGCATGCGGGCGTTGCCGCCACCGGCGGTGAAGAGGGTACCGGAGGCACAGCCGCCGCCGAGCTGCATGCCGAGGCCGAACAGGAAGGCCCCGACCACCACCGAGACGCCGATCGGCGCCACATAGCCGGCTACCGGGGTGCCGAACAGGCTGCCGGCACCGAGCGCCGGGAAGAACAGCAGCACGGCGATGGCCAGCATCACCATCTGGGCGCGCAGCCCGCGGCCGCGGCGTTCGGTGATGAAGACCCGCCAGGCGGCGGTGAAGCCGAAGGCGGCCTGGTAGAGCACCACGCCGAGCAGCCCGCCGACCACCATCAGCAGGCCGACGCGGTCGCCGAAGGCAGTGCCCACGGCCAGGGCCCCCAGCAGCAAGGCACCGGCGGCCACGACGGAGACGGACAGGCGCTTCGGCGGTGTCAGGGCGAATCCCCTCATGACGTGCTCCCTCGATGTCGTCCGGAACGGGCGTCCCGATAAATAGAGCATGCTGCTGACTTGGACCCGGCACGTAAAAGCATTGATCCGCAGCCATGCAGGCAAACGGAGAATATACGGCAGCCCGACACGGCGACGGGCGCCCAGGGGACGCCCGATACTTCAGGGGAAGCCGGATACCGTCAGATGAAGCGGCCCAGCCCCACCGCCTGGCGCAGGCGATCCAGGAAGGGAACGGCCTCGCCACGGGCCCGCTCGGCCCCCTTGAGCAGCACCTGCTCGATGTGGCCGGGGTCCTCCATCAGCGCCTGGTAGCGCTCACGGGGTTCGCGCAGCTGCTCGTTGAGGTACTCGAAGACCCGGTTCTTGGCCTCGCCCCAGCCGATGCCGTTCTCGTACTCGCGGCGCATGGCGGCGCTCTCCTCCGCCGTGGCGAAGGCCGAGTAGATCTGGAACAGGGTGCAGCCGTCGGGATCCTTGGGCTCGCCGGGCTCCAGCGAGTTGGTCTTGATCTTGCGCACCAGCTTCAGCAGCTTCTTCTCGGAGACGAACAGCGGGATGGTGTTGTTGTAGCTCTTGGACATCTTGCGCCCGTCGAGGCCATTGAGCACCGCCACCCGGTCGTCCACCACCGCCTCGGGCAGGCTGAAGTAGTCGCCCTTGAAGAGGTGGTTGAAGCGCGCGGCGATGTCCCGGGCCATCTCGATGTGCTGGATCTGGTCACGCCCCACCGGCACCTTGTGGGCGTTGAACATCAGGATGTCGGCGGCCATCAGCACCGGGTAGCCGAACAGCCCCATGGTGATGCCCTTGTCGGGGTCCTGGTTGCCGGCGGCCTCGTTCTCGGCCACCGCCGCCTTGTAGGCGTGGGCCCGGTTCATCAGCCCCTTGGCGCAGACGCAGGAGAGCATCCAGGTCAGTTCGGTGATCTCCGGCACGTCCGACTGGCGATAGAAGATGGCGTTGTCGGTATCCAGCCCCAGCGCCAGCCAGGTGGCGGCGATCTCCAGGCGCGACTCCTGTACCCGCCTGGGGTCCTGGCACTTGATCAGGGCATGCAGGTCGGCGAGGAAGTAGTAGGACTGGACGCTGGGGTCCTGGCTCGCCGCGATGGCGGGCTTGATGGCCCCCACGTAGTTGCCCAGGTGCGGGGTGCCGGTGGTGGTGATGCCGGTGAGAACGCGTGTCTTGGTCATGGAGTCGGGCTGTGTCACTGATCGGTGGCAAATGCCGCCCATCTTACCGCGCCGCCCCGGTCAAGGCGACCGGGGCATGCGGCAAGCAGTATTCTCGCGGCTTGCCCGGCGACAGGCCGACGTGGAGGCGCTGTAAATCCCTGGGCGCTACCTTCTTCTTGCGGCGCTCTCGCCTCCTGCTCCGCTTGCAAGGCCGGTGCACGCCATCCATGGCGTGCCCGTTCGGCTTTCGCCTCACCCCTGAAGAATGACCTCCACTCTGGCCTGTCCCCGGCGCCGCTCACGCTGGCGGATGTGTCTCGACGCCTTGCCTTACTTCACCAGGGTGGCGGGATCGACGCTCTCCAGGCCGAAGGCCTCGGCCACCGCGGCGTAGGTGATCCGGCCGTCGTGGACGTTGAGCCCGGGCAGAAAGTGGCGGTCGTCGGCCAGCGCCTGCTTCCAGCCCTTGTCGGCCAGCGCCATGACGAAGGGCATGGTGGCGTTGGTCAGCGCCTGGGTGGAGGTGCGTGCCACCGCCCCGGGCATGTTCGCCACGCAGTAATGGACGATGCCGTCGACGACATAGGTCGGCTCGGCGTGGGTGGTGGCCCGGCTGGTCTCGAAGCAGCCGCCCTGGTCGATGGCCACGTCCACCAGCACGCTGCCCGGTTTCATGTCGGCGAGCATGGCACGGGTGATCAGCTTGGGCGCGGCGGCTCCGGGAATCAGCACGGCCCCGATGATCAGGTCGGATTCGCGCACCGCCTCGTCGATGGCGTCGGCGGTGGAGAAGACCGTCTTCATGCGCCCCTGGTAGCGGTCGTCCAGGGTCTCGAGCCGCGGGATCGACTTGTCGAGCACCGTGACCTCGGCGCCCAGGCCCAGCGCCATGCGCGCGGCGTTCTCGCCCACCACGCCGCCACCGATGACGGCCACCTTGCCCGGGGCCACGCCGGGCACGCCGGGCAGCAGCACGCCGGCGCCGCCCTGGGCCTTCTCCAGGCTGTGGGCGCCGGCCTGCACCGCCATGCGGCCGGCCACGGTGCTCATCGGCGCCAGCAGCGGCAGCCCCCCCTGGCGGTCGGTGATGGTCTCGTAGGCAATGCAGGTGGCACCGCTCGCCATCAGGCCGCGGGTCAACGACTCCTCGGCGGCCAGGTGCAGGTAGGTGAACAGGGTCTGACCGGTCGTCAGGCGTGACACCTCCTCGGGCTGGGGCTCCTTGACCTTGAGGATCAGCTCGGCGCCGGTCCACACCGTCGACACGTCCGCTTCCAGCCGCGCCCCGGCCGCCTCGTAGTCGCTGTCCTGGAAACCCGCGCCCTCACCGGCCCCGCTCTGCACGGTGACCACGTGCCCGCGAGCGACCAGCTCCCGGGCGCCTGTGGGAGTCAGGGCAACGCGATACTCATGGTTCTTGATTTCCTTCGGGACGGCGATCTGCATGGGACCCTCCTGCGGGCTCTTGTCGGGTAGGTTTCCTCCCCATTACAGCACAGGCAGAGCATCCACAAAGAGTCCACGCACAATTTCAATAAAAATCCACGAACCCAGGCCCTTCAGCCAAAGATCATCTTGCTGCAAGACTGTCCAGCAGAAAACCCTACGGGCGCTGCTGGCCCCGCCGCGGACGAGGCAGGCAGGCGCTCAGCCCGGGCGGTGAGTGCCACAGTTCCAGCAGGTGTCGAACGCCCCCTCCAGGCGTTCGCCGCAGCCGGGGCAGGTCCAGTCGGGCCGCTCGCTACCCCCTTCCAGGGAGTCGCGGATCAGCGCCTCGGCGCGCTCGCGGTTATGGGGCGCCACCCAGACCTCGGGCTCGCACTCCCCCAGCGGCAGCTCTCCGGCGCCGCCGCCCAGGGTCATGTTGCGCAGCTCGGCGGGGATCCCCGCCGCATCCAGCACATTGTGCAGATGACTGACCAGCAGCGCATTGGAGTGGGCGAAGACACGGACATACTCGGAGGACATGGCGCTCAATCCCTGAACACCCTGATGCCCAGGGCCTTGAGGTACGAGGTTTCCGGGATCGCCGGGTGTACCGGATGGTCCGGCCCCTGGTGGCCCTGGAAGAGGATCTGGCCCTGGCGGTCCTGGTGGCGCACCGCGCCGCGCACCACGTCGACCAGCCGCTCCGGCGCCAGGTGCATGGAGCACGAGGCCGACAGCAGCAGGCCATCGCGACCGAGCAGCCGCATCGCCTCGCGATTGAGCTTGCCGTAGGCACGCTCGCCGGCCGGGATGTCCTTGCGCTTCTTGATGAAGGCGGGCGGGTCGAGGATCACCACGTCGAACTGCTCGCCGTCGTCCTTGAGCGCGGCCAGGGCCTCGAAGGCATCGCCCTCGCCCACCGCCACCTGCTCGTGCAGGCCGTTGAGGGCGGCATTCTCTGCGACCCGTTCCAGGGCAGGACCGGAGGCATCGACGCAGAGCACCTCGGAGGCTCCATTGGCGGCGGCCTGCACCCCCCAGCCGCCGACATAGCTGAACAGGTCCAGCACCCGCTTGCCGGCCACCAGGCCGTTGAGCCAGGCACGGTTGACCCGGTGGTCATAGAACCAGCCGGTCTTCTGGCCATCGAGGACCGGGGCCGCGAAACGCACGCCATTCTCTTCCAGCAGCACCCGCTCGGGCAGTTCGCCCTTGACCACCTCGACGCCGAGCTCGAGGCCCTCCTGGCGACGGCCGCCGGTGTCGTTGCGCAGCACCACCACCTGCGGCGACAGCACCTTGTCCAGGGCGTCGAGCAGCTCGTTCACCACCGTCTGCATGCCGGCGGTGTTGAGCTGGACGACCAGCACCTCGTCGTAGCGATCGATGACCAGCCCGGGCAGCAGATCGCCCTCGCCGTGCACCAGGCGATAGAAGGGCCTGGCGAAGAGCCGCTGGCGCAGCGACAGGGCCTGGTTCAGGCGGTGCACCAGCAGCGAGCGGTCGAGCCCCTGCTTCGGGTCACGGGAGACCATCCGCGCACAGATCAGCGAGTGCGGATTGACGTAGGCCACGCCCAGGGCCTTGCCGCCTGCGGCTTCCACCACCGCCTGCTCGCCGGCCTCGATGTCCTTGAGCGGCGTGGCCTCGATGTCGATCTCGTTGGAGTAGAGCCAGAGGTGGCCGGCCTTGAGGCGGCGGTCGGCGTGCTTCTTCAGGCGCAGGGTTCGGGTGACGGTCATGGACTTGTCTCGTGGAGAAGAGGAAATGGCGGTGGTCTCGCCGCCCTGGCGTCAGGTCTGACAGCTGCCGCAGAACACGCTGGCCCGCTGGCCCAGGGTCACCAGGCGCAGCCCGGCGCCGCAGCGCCGGCAGGGCTGGCCGTCGCGGCCGTAGACGTTGAGGCGCTGGGCGAAGTAGCCGGGCTCGCCGGTACCGCCGACGAAGTCGCGCAGGGTGGTGCCGCCCTGGGTGATGGCAGCGGCCAGCACCTCCTTCACCGCCGCGGCCAGGCGGTCGTAGCGCTCCCGGGAGATGCGGCCGGCGGCCCGGCGCGGGTCGATGCCGGCCAGGAACAGGGCCTCGGCGGCGTAGATGTTGCCCACCCCCACCACCACGGCGCTGTCCATCAGGAAGGGCTTCACCGCCAGGCGCCGCCCGCGGGAGAGGGCGAACAGCCGCGCGCCGTCGAAGGCGTCGGACAGCGGTTCCGGCCCCAACCGGGCCAGCCGCGGGTCGGTCTCGGCGCTGCCGGCCAGCCAGTCGACGAAACCGAAACGGCGCGGGTCGTGATAGCGCAGGATGGCGCCATCGTCGAGCACCAGGTCGAGATGGTCGTGCTTCTTCGGCAGTTCGCCGAGCCGCGCGATGCGCAGGCTGCCGGACATGCCCAGGTGCCAGAGCAGGGTCGCCGGCGACCCGCTGCCCTCGCCCTGCGGGCAGAGCGGCACCAGCAGGTACTTGGCGCGGCGGGCCAGCATGCCGACACGGGTGCCCACCAGGCGCTCGACGAGATCCGTCGGCACCGGCACGCGCAGGCGCGGCTGACGCACGATCACCTCGGTGATCTCGCGGCCCTCGACATGGGGCGCGATGCCACGGCGTGTGGTCTCGACTTCGGGCAGTTCGGGCATCGAGTTTCTCGCTCCGCTCGGCCGCCGGTGGCCTGCACAAACGCCTGAACCCGGCTTATTCAGCCGGGTTCAGAAGGACAGGTCTTTCACCTGCGGCAGGAGCCATCAAGGGTCGCGAGCGACTTACTTGATCTTGGCTTCCTTGTACATCACGTGCTGGCGGACCACCGGGTCGTACTTCTTGAACTCGAGCTTGTCCGGGGTGTTCCGCTTGTTCTTGTCGGTGGTGTAGTAGTGGCCGGTACCGGCGCTGGACACCAGCTTGATCTTGTCACGCATGACTGATTGCTCCCTTGGTGGATCGCTTAGACGGCTTCGCCGCGCTTGCGGATGTCGCCGAGCACCGCCTCGATGCCCTTCTTGTCGATGATGCGCATGCCCTTGGAGGAGACGCGCAGCCTGACGAAGCGCTTCTCGGACTCCACCCAGAAACGGTGGCTGTGCAGGTTCGGCAAGAAACGACGACGGGTCTTGCGCTGGGAGTGTGAAACGTTGTTACCAGTCACCGGGCGCTTGCCGGTAACCTGACATACTTTTGACATTGGAGCCTCCAACCGCTGGGCCAGGTATTCGAAACGTGAGTGTTCAATACCTGAGTGTTCAAAACCTGTCGGGCAAACCGGGATATCCCGCTACATTTGACCCAAGGGAATTCAAAGGCTGCACTTTATACCAGAGACCGTCACGCTCGGCAAGCGGCGCGACGATGATCCGACAGGGGCATGACATGGCCCCGCGTCACTCGCGAGCGGCGCGGAAGGCGGCGATGACAGGCAGGGATCCATGCCGAAGGGCAGGACCGAGCGCAGCCGGTGCGACATTATACCCGGCCACGTCAGGTTTTCCTATCCACTCCTCATATCCATCAGGGCTATCGCAGATGGCGGTAACGCTCGAGGCTGTTCCGGCGACAGGTCGGCGAGGGGGCGCTGTGAACCCCTCCCTGGGCGCTACCGATTCCCTGCTGCGCTTTCGCATCCTGCTTCACTTGCAGGGCCGGGGTTGGCCATCCATGGCCAACCCGTTCGGCGGGAAGAACATTCACTGGATGTTCTTCTGATTCCGCCTCACCCCTGGAATCGGACCCCCTCTTCGACCTGTCCCCGGCGCCTCTCGCTTTGGGTAACGGCGATTGCCCTGTCAAATCCACCCCCGCTCGGCGAAGGACACCACCTCGCCGTCGCCCACCACGAAATGGTCCAGCACGCGGATCTCGAACAGCCCCAGCGCCTCGCGCAACCGCTCGGTGATGCGCCGGTCGGCGTCGCTGGGTTCGGCCACGCCGGAGGGATGGTTGTGGGCGAAGATGAGCGCCCCCGCCCCCAGCTCCAGCGCCCGGCGGGCCACCTCCCGGGGATAGACCGAGGCGCTGTCCAGGGTGCCGCGGAACAGCGACTCGTATCGGATCACCCGGTGCTGGCTGTCGAGGAAGAGCGCGGCGAACTCCTCGTGGCCCAGGTGGCGCAGCTGCGAGGCAAGGTAGGCCCGCACCAGCGACGGCGAGGTCAGGGCATCGCCCCGGGCCAGCTGGCTGGCCAGGTGGCGCCGCGAGAGCTCGAGGGTCGCCTGCAGCTGCACATACTTGGCCGTGCCCAGGCCATGCTCGGCGCAGAAGCGCTCACGACCGGCCTCGAGCAGCGGTCGCAGCCCGCCGAAGGCGCCGAGCAGGTCGCGGGCCAGGTCCACCGCCGAGCGGCCCTGCACGCCGACCCTCAGGAAGATCGCCAGCAGCTCGGCATCAGACAGCGCCTCGGGCCCCAGCGCCAGCAGTTTTTCCCGGGGGCGCTCGCCCTCCGGCCAGTCACGGATCGCCATTCCTGCCTCCCTGCACACCGTTCCGTCGCCATTGCGTCACACACCAGTGTAGCCGTCCCGCTACGCCACCGCGGCTACGCAAGGCACCCCGCCGATGGTAAGGTAGGCGACTGGATATCAGCTCGGATCTCGTCCATGTCAACGCTGTCAAGCAAGCGCCTCCTACTCGGCATCAGCGCCGGTATCGCCGCCTACAAGAGCGCCCATCTCGCCCGCCTGCTGAAGCAGGCGGGCTGCGAGGTGCGCGTGGTCATGACCGAGGGCGCCCAGGCCTTCATCACGCCCCTGACGCTACAGGCGTTGACCGGCGAGCCGGTGCGCACCTCGCTGCTCGACCCGGAGGCCGAGGCCGGCATGGGCCATATCGAGCTGGCCCGCTGGGCCGACACCATCCTGATCGCCCCGGCCACCGCCGACCTGATGGCACGCCTGGCCACGGGACAGGCGGACGACCTGCTCACCACCCTCTGCCTGGCCAGCGAGGCCGAGAAGGTGATGGCCCCGGCCATGAACCAGGCGATGTGGCGCCACCCGGCGACGGGGCGCAATGCCGCCCGGCTCGAGGCAGACGGCTGGCACCTGCTGGGGCCGGCCAGCGGCGACCAGGCCTGCGGCGACGTGGGCCCGGGGCGCATGCTGGAGCCCGAGGCGATCGTCGCCGAGCTGCTGTCCATGACGCCCGAAGCCGCGCCAGCCACGGCGACCGATACCGCGCCGACCCAGGCGCCCGGATCCCGCGAGGCCGACGGCCTGACCATCACCATCACCGCTGGCCCCACCCGGGAGCCGCTGGACCCGGTGCGCTACCTCTCCAACCACAGCTCCGGCAAGATGGGTTACGCCCTGGCCGCCGCCGCCGCCCGCCTCGGCGCGAAGGTGTGGCTGATCAGCGGCCCGGTGTCCCTGCCCACCCCCGAGGGGGTCGAGCGTCTCGATGTGGAGACGGCGCGGGAGATGCACGATGCCGCCCAGCGGCTCGCCGGCGACAGCGACATCTTCATCGGCTGTGCCGCCGTGGCCGACTATCGCGCCGAGGCGCCGGCCAGGCACAAGATCAAGAAGCGCGAAGGGCAGGACGACCTGACCCTCACCCTGGTCAAGAACCCCGACATCATCGCCGAGGTAGCGGCCCGCGAGGATCGCCCCCTGGTGGTGGGCTTCGCCGCCGAGACCCGCGATCTCGAGGCCTATGCCAGGGACAAGTTGACCCGCAAGCGGCTGGACATGATCGTCGCCAACGACGTTTCCCGGGCCGGGCTCGGCTTCGGCGCCGACGACAATGCCGCCCTGATCCTGTGGCGAGATGGCGACACCCTGGGCCGCGACCCCCTCGCCCCCCAGCCCAAGTCGCAACTCGCCATGGCCGTGATCCAACGCGCCCTGGCCTGCCTGCAGGCGCATCGACACCCCTGATACCACCCCCATTCCGCAAGGACTTCCGATGCCCGACGACACCGCCGAACGCCCGTCCGCCAAGCCTCGCCTGGCCGTCAAGCTGCTCGACCCGCGCCTGAGCGACTACTTGCCCCATTACGCCACCGACGGCTCCGCCGGCATGGACCTGCGCGCCCTGCTCGACGCGCCCCTGACCCTGGCGCCGGGCCAGTGCGAGCTGGTGCGCACCGGGCTCGCCATCCACATCGGTGACCCGGGGCTGGCCGGCATGATCCTGCCCCGCTCGGGGCTCGGCCACAAGCACGGCATCGTGCTCGGCAACCTGGTGGGGCTGATCGACTCCGACTACCAGGGCGAGCTGATGGTCTCGGTGTGGAACCGTGGCGGCGCCCCCTTCGTACTCGAGCCCTTCGAGCGACTGGCACAGTATGTGCTTGTTCCCGTGGTGCAGGCCGAACTGCAGGTCGTCGACGATTTCGCCGCCAGCGCCCGGGGCGACGGCGGCTTCGGCAGTTCGGGAAGACACTGAGCCGTTCGGGCTCCAACGAGGGATTGATCAGATGACCCAAGACACCAGACAGGCCGTACCCGCGTCGATTTTCCGCGCCTACGACATCCGCGGCATCGTCGATGACACCCTCACCGAGGCAAGCGTCGAGCTGATCGGTCGCGCGATCGGCAGCGAGGCCGCCGCCCGCGGCGAATCCACCGTGGTCGTCGCCCGTGACGGACGCCTCTCCGGGCCGCGCCTGCTCGCCGCCCTGACCCGCGGCCTGACCGCGAGCGGGCGCGATGTCATCGACATCGGCATGGTGCCCACCCCCGTCCTCTACTTCGCCACCCATGTGCTCGAGGGAACCGCCTCGGGGGTGATGGTCACCGGCAGCCACAACCCGCCCGACTACAACGGCTTCAAGATCGTGCTGGGCGGCGAGACCCTCTCCGGCGAGGCCATCACGGCGCTTTACCAGCGCATCGTGACGAGCGACCTGAGCGAGGGTGACGGCGGGGTGCGCCAGGAGGACGTGCGCGCCGCCTACCTGGAGCGCATCCTCGGCGACGTAAAGCTGGAGCGGCCGCTCAAGGCGGTGGTCGACTGCGGCAACGGCGTGGCCGGCGAGCTGGGTCCGCAGTTGATCGAGAAGCTCGGCGCCGACACCGTGCCGCTGTTCGCCGAGATCGACGGCACCTTCCCCAACCACCACCCGGACCCGGGCAAGCCCGAGAACCTGCAGGACCTGATCCGTACCGTGCAGGAGACGGGCGCCGACATCGGCCTGGCCTTCGACGGCGACGGCGACCGCCTCGGCGTGATCACCCCGAGCGGCAAGCTGATCTACCCCGACCACCTGCTGATGGCCTTCGCCGAGGACATGCTCTCGCGCAACGCCGGCGCCCGGGTGATCTTCGACGTCAAGTGCACCGGCAACCTGACCCGGGTGATCGAGGAGGCCGGCGGCACCCCGGAGATGTGGCGGACCGGCCACTCGCTGATCAAGGCCCGCATGAAGGAGACCGGTGCCCTGCTGGCCGGCGAGATGAGCGGCCACATCTTCTTCCAGGAGCGCTGGTACGGCTTCGACGACGGCCTCTACGGCGCCGCCCGCCTGCTGGAGATCCTGTCCAAGCAACACGAAGACGCCGATGCCTTCTTCGCCCGCTTCCCCCAGGACCTGAGTACCCCGGAGATCAACGTCACCGTCACCGACGAGACCAAGTTCGACCTGGTGGCCCGCCTGGCCCGGGAGGGCGACTTCGGCGCCGAGGGCGTCAAGACGACGCTCGACGGCATCCGCGTCGACTACCCCGACGGCTGGGGACTGTGCCGCGCCTCCAACACCACGCCGGTGCTGGTGCTGCGCTTCGAGGGCAAGAGCGAGGCAGCGCTGGACCGCATCCGCTCGCGCTTCGCCGAGGCCCTCGAGCAGGTGGCGCCGGAACTGGACGTGACGCTCTGAGCGAGGCGACCTCCTCCAAGACAGGCTGCCGCCGAGACGCGGCAGCCGGAATGACAAGGGAACCCGAGCATGACCGACAAGACCCGTGACCCGCGCCTGGTGGTGGAGGTGCTCTCCGAGGCGCTGCCCTACATCCAGCGCTTCTCCGGCAAGACCGTGGTGGTGAAGTACGGCGGCAACGCCATGACCGAGGACACCCTGATCGACTCCTTCGCCCGCAACATGGTGCTGATGAAGGAGGTGGGCATCAATCCGGTGGTGGTGCACGGGGGCGGGCCGCAGATCGGCGATCTGCTCAAGAAGCTCAATATCGAGTCGCGCTTCGTCAACGGCATGCGGGTGACCGACGCCGAGACCATGGACGTGGTGGAGATGGTGCTCGGCGGCCTGGTCAACAAGGGCATCGTCAACCTGATCAACCAGTGCGGCGGCAAGGCGATCGGCCTGACCGGCAAGGACGGCGCCCAGATCCGCGCCCGCCAGCTCAAGGTGGAGCACCAGACGCCGGAGATGACCGCCCCGGAGATCATCGACATCGGCCACGTCGGCGAGGTCGAGCACATCTCCACCGACCTGATCGAGATGCTCGCCGAACGCGACTTCATCCCGGTGATCGCCCCCATCGGCGTCGACGCCGAGGGCCACAGCTACAACATCAACGCCGACCTGGTGGCCGGCAAGGTGGCCGAGGCGCTGGGCGCCGAGAAACTGATGCTGCTGACCAACGTGGCCGGCCTGATGAACGCCGAGGGCGAGGTGCTCACCGGGCTGACCACCGCCCAGGTGGACGCCCTGATCAGTGACGGCACCATCCACGGCGGCATGCTGCCGAAGATCCGCTGCGCCCTGGACGCCGTGAAGGGCGGGGTGTGCAGTGCCCACATCATCGACGGCCGGGTGCCCCACGCCACCCTGCTGGAGATCTTCACCAACGCCGGGGTCGGCACCCTGATCACCGACGACGCCCACGAAGGCCCCGCCGGCTGAGCCGTCGGGCCCGCGGCGACCTTTGCGCTGCCGCGGAGCCCCGATTAGGATGGTGCGACCACATAAAAGAAAAGACCGATATGACGCAGGAAACCCCCACCCCCAGTCGCCGCGAGCAGATCCTCCAGGCGCTCGCGCTGATGCTGGAGGAAGACAGCGGCAAGCGCATCACCGTGGCCGCCCTGGCCCGCCAGGTCGGCGTCTCGGAGGCCGCCCTCTACCGCCACTTCCCCAGCAAGGCGCGCATGTTCGAGGGACTCATCGAGTTCATCGAGGCATCCTTGTTCGAGCGCATCAGCCGCATCCTCGACCAGGAGCCCCTCGCCGTCCCGCGCTGCGGCCAGGTCCTCACCCTGCTGCTCGGCTTCGCCGAGAAGAACCCGGGGCTCTCCCGGCTGCTCGGCGGCGACGCCCTGACCGGCGAGACCGCCCGCCTGCGGCTGCGCATCCACCAGCTGTTCGAGCGGCTCGAGACCCAGCTCAAGCAGATCCTGCGCGAGGCCGAGCTGCGCGAGGGGCGTCGCCCCTCCCTGCCGGTCTCGGCGGCGGCCAACCTGCTGCTGGCCCAGGCCGAAGGGCGCATCTCCCAGTACGTGCGCAGCGACTTCCGCCGCCGCCCCACCGAACACTGGGACGACCAGTGGACGCTGCTCTCGGCGCAACTGCTCAGGGAGGCGCCGCAGCTGGCGAGGGCCTGAGAGGCCGGGCGGGCCTCAGCCGCGGGCCTGGCGCAACAGCCCCAGCGCCAGGCCCGCCACCAGGGCCGCCCCTCCGCCCAGCACCGCCCACAGCAGCCAGGTCGTCCAGTCGCGAGCGGGCCGCAGCGCCCGCTCGCCGGCCAGCTCCCTCGCCGCACCGGCCGTGGCCACCGCCGGCCGCCACGCCTCCCCCCGCTGCTCGCGCAGCGAGGCCAGTACCGTCGCCACCGGCGCTTCGGCGCGCCTTGCCCGGGCGCTGCCGGCCGCCAGGCTGAAGGGCGCCTCGCCCTGGGCCAGGAACACCACGCGCTCGGGACGATACCCCAGGCGCAGGGTCGGCGCCATGCCGGCCGCCTCGCCCTCGGCCGTCAGCCGCCAGTGGCGATCGCGCACCGGGCCGGCGATCTCCCGGGGCGGCGAGCGCACCTCGCCGCTCTCGTCGTCCAGTCGGTAGCCGACCCAGGGGCCGCTTCGCCGCCGCCAGTCGTCGCCCTCGTCGTCGCGGCTCCACAGCGTCCAGCGCCCGACCCCGGCCCCCGAGGCCGGTTCGACATCGGCCCGTACGACCGGGAAACGCCCGTCGAGCCGATAGTCGACGCTGCCCTCCGCCTGGCGCTGGCCGTCGAGGGCCAGCCACTGCCAGGGCCGCTCGGCGCGAACCGGCATCGGTACCGCGCGCACCTCCTCGAGTTCGAGCGGCGCCTCGCCGACGGTCGGGCGCAGCCGCAGATAGGGGGCCGAGACCCCGCCCAGCATCAGCTGTCGGCGGGTGATGCGATGCCCCTGATGCGTCAGGTCGAGCAGCCGGCCCCGCTCCAGCACCGTCCGCCAGCGCTCGAGGTCGTCACTGGCCTCGACCCGGTAGGCGGTATCCACCGGGGCCCGGGATTCCGGCCAGGCCAGTTCGAGCGCCAGCAGGGGCTCGTCGACGGCGCCGACATCCACCAGGGCGGCCCCGTCCGGTCGCCGCGGCGCACTCTCCTCCAGCCCCCGGGTCTCGACCCGCCTCAGCCGCCCCTGCGCATCGGTCTCGCTGATCAGTTCCCAGCGGGCCCCGCCCTCGGTCTCGGGGGCGGGCAGGGGAAACCAGGGCACCGCCAGGGTCGCGGTGATCGGGTCGGCCGAGGCGTCTTCCGGCATCACCGTCGTGGGCACGGCCACGCCCCGGGCATCGAACACCTGGAGATCCCCCAGGGCGGCATCCCGGGCACTGCGATACATGGCCGGGTCCAGCGTCAACCGATAGGCCCCGCCGGCCTCCCCCGCCAGGGTCAGCGGCCACTCGCGCACCCAGTCCCCCTGGTGGTCGCTTGCCGATACCAGCAGCGGCCAGCCGAGCAACAGTGCCAACAGGCGTCTCATGGTCGCCCCTCCCCGATACCCTCGGCACGCGGCACCTCGCGGCGCGGTGGTGCCGGCGCCACATATCCCACCCCGATGCACAGCAGCCCGTAGCCGATGAAGGAGACGATGCCCAGCAGGTTACCGAGGTGGACACGATCGACCAGCACCAGCTTGGCCAGCACCACCGCCATCAGGACCGCGGCCGCGAGCCACACCTGGCGCTGCCCGCGCCGCGAGCCGACGATCCAGCCGGCCACGCCGAGCAGGCTCCACAGCAGGGTCAGCCCGGTCTGGACCAGGCCATTCGCGAGCATCGCCGGCGACCAGACGACATCCGCCCGCAGGTGCAGGCCCCGCAGCACCGTCACGGTCAGCAGCACGAAGCCGGCCGCCGCCAGCACCGCACCGCTACGCTCCTGCAGCCAGCCGGGTAGCCGGCGGGCCTGACGCGCCTGCCACAGCAGCAGCAGGACCGCCCACTGCGCGAGCTCCAGGGGATTGAGCAGCGGCCACCAGGGCAGGGGCACCGGATCGCCGGGCTGACCCAGCGCGACCAGCCAGGCCAGCGCCAGCAGCACCAGAAAGGACGCCAGCAGCGACCGCCGCCAGGCCTCGGCCTCGACCGCCAGCGGCCGCAGCACCCAGCCCGGGCGGTGCTGCAGCAGCGCTGCCATCAGCAGCCAGGGCAGCAGCGCCGCGCCCAACGACCAGGCCAGGCCGAGCGGTGGCGCCACCAGCCGGGCCAGCCACCCCGACCAGAACAGCGGCCAGGCCCACAGCCAGGCGGCCTGGGCCCAGGCCGCCGGACGCCTGACCGCCGCAGCGCCGGACGCTGGGTCACCGGCCAGGCCGGACAGCAGGCGATAGCCCAGCGCCACGTGCACCGCCCAGGCCCAGAGCGTCGGCCCGGCGCCGTCCGGGGGCACCCAGGGCCGCCCGGGGGCCGGCAGCGGCGTGGCCAGCAGGGGCTGGGCGAGCAACACCAGGCCCAGCAACAGGACCCCGGCCAGGCTCCAGGCCAGGCTCCAGGCCAGGGGCGGCTCGCGCAGCCGGCGATGGACCTCGCCGAGCAGCGCCCCGCTCAGCGCCAGGAACACCAGCAGCGCACCGGCCGCATGCTCCGAGGCCACGAAGCGCTCGATCTCGTGCACGCCATTGCCGAGCCACCAGGCCAGCCCCCAGAGATACCAGGCCAACGCCAGGCGGGGTCGTGCGGCCCGGCGGTAGCTCCAGGCACTGGCGAAGCCTGCCAGGGCGATCAACAGGGCGCCCATGAAGGCGGGGTTGGCCAGCGCCCGCGCATCGCCAGCGGCCAGGACCTGGCCCCCCAGCAGGGCCAGGCCGGCCAGCAGCTGCAGCCCCACGCCGGCGACCTGCGGCAGCCGGCGTTGCTGGCGCAGCCCCAGCCAGATCAGGGCCGCCCCCTCCAGGGCGAAGGCGCTGGCGGTCAGCCGGGCCGAGAGGGCCAGCGGCACCGCCAGGGTCGCGAAACCCACGGCCAGCAGGGCATGGGCCTGCCCCAGGAAACGCAGGGCCGTCTGGCGCAGCAGCCGACGGGCCAGCAGCGCATAGACCAGCGCCAGCCCCAGGGCACAGTAGGCCAGCGGCATCCGGGCGCCCTCCAGCAGGGCCGACTGGAGGGCAAAGGCCACCAGCGGGGTGCCGAACACCAGGCTGCCGTCCACGCGGCGGCTGTCGACGAGGCCGCCAGTGGCCGCCGGCCGATGACGGGCATGAAAGACGGGAATCAACAGGTAGAGGACGAAGAACAGCACCAGGAACGGCTGCACGGTGGCGATGTCGGCCGGGCGATAGGCCAGCACGCCCCAGGCCGTGGCGATCACGAAGGTGAAGACGAAGCCGAGCAGGTTGAGGACCCGCCAGGGCCGATACCAGGCCATGGCGAAGATGGCGACGTTGAGCAGCGCATAGTAGCCGAACAGCCCGACGTGGTGCCCCTGCCCGGTGGAGAGCCACAGGGGCGCCAGGAAGCCGGCCAGGATGCCCATCACCGCCAGGGCCAGGGCGTTCTGCCTCACCCCCAGCACGCCCAGGCCCGCCACCAGCGCGACGCTCAGGGCGAAGGCCGCCTCCACCGGCAGCAAGGGGTAGAGCCTGGCCGCGGCAAACAGCACCATCAGCAGCACGCCGATGGCACCACCCTGGAGGCTCAGCGCGAAGGCGCGGCGGCGGCCCCGCTGGCGCCAGCCGAAGGCCAGGCCCAGGATGGCGACCGCGGCGATGCCGGCCAGGCGCAGCTCGATGGAAAACGCCAGCCAGCCCTGGTCGGTGGCATATTTGATCAGGGCGGCGACGCCGGCGAAGAGCACCAGCATACCGACCTTGACCGGCACGTTACCCTCGCTGAGCCAGCGACGCGCGGCCCCCTTGCCGCGGGAAAGCAGCGGGCCGAGCCGGTCGATCGGGGCCGTCGACGGGACACCGGCGTCGCTCGGCTCGACATGGGGCGGGACCGCCTCCCAGGCCTCACGGGGAGTGCCGGCCACAGGGGAGGCGGCCGCCGGCGAGGGGCGTCGATCGGCCCTGCCGGTCGCGGCTCCCTCGCGCCCAGCTTCCCCACCGGCGCCTTCACGCCCCATCCCATGTCTCAGGGCCGCCTCCAGCGCCTCGACGCGGCGCTGCAGCCGGCCGATCCTGATCAGCGCCACCCCCAGCAACACCGGCACCGCCAGCACCATCAGCAACAGCAGCAACATGCCTTCCATGTCATGCCCCCTCACCCGCGCCATTCGACCGCGGGCCCTGCCGAATCCGGCACTCGGCACCAGGCCCCCTCTCCTTTCCCTCCGCCCTCTCAATCTAAACGAAAACGGCCCGCCTCACCCAGGGGGGAGGCGGGCCGTGCGCTCCGGCCGCGCTTTTATCGCTCAGATCATCTATCGCTCAGGCCACGAGGGTATCGCCGATCTGCAGGCGAATCTTCTTCATCGCGTTCTTCTCGAGCTGACGGATGCGCTCGGCGGAGACGCCGTAGACATCGGCCAGGTCGTGCAGCGTGGCCTTGTGCTCGGAGAGCCAGCGACGCTGCAGGATGTCGCGGGAGCGCTCGTCGAGCTCCTCCAGGGCCAGCCGCAGGCGCCGGGTGGCATCGCCTTCCCAGTCGCTGTCCTCGAGCTGGGTGGCCGGGTCGGCGGCGTCATCGTCCAGGAAGTGCACGGGGGCTTGCCAGGCGGACTCCTCGTCGTCGCCGGGCGAGGCATCGAAACCGGCATCGTGGGCCGACAGGCGACCCTCCATCTCGCGCACCACCTCGGGCTTGACGTCGAGGTCGCGGGCGATGGCATCGACCTCGTCGTTGTTCAGCCAGGCCAGGCGCTTCTTGGCACTGCGCAGATTGAAGAACAGCTTGCGCTGGGCCTTGGTGGTGGCGATCTTGACGATCCGCCAGTTGCGCAGCACGAACTCGTGGATCTCGGCCTTGATCCAGTGCACGGCGAAGGAGACCAGCCGCACGCCCTGATTGGGGTCGAAGCGCTTGACCGCCTTCATCAGGCCGACGTTGCCCTCCTGGATCAGGTCCGCCTGGGGCAGGCCATAGCCGGAGTAGCTGCGGGCGATGTGCACCACGAAGCGCAGGTGCGACAGCACCAGGCGACGCGCCGCCTCGAGATCGCCCTCCTCGTGCAGGCGAAAGGCCAGCTCGCGCTCTTCGTCGGCGGTCAGCATCGGAATGACGTTGACCGCCTGGATGTAGCCGTTGAGGTCATGTCCCGGGGAAAGGTGGCCCACCGGCAGAAGACTGGTGCTCATATGCAGGTTGTCTCCTTTTCCAAGCCCAGAGTCTTGGCCCAGGTTGATGTCGGGGTCCGCTGCCTTTGATGGCAGCGACCAGAAAATGTTCCACTGATTCGACTGATCTCCAGCGAATATACGGTGGGGTTGGGGACTCGGCAACCGTATCGCCCTTCTGAACGAGAGACGGCGCCCTTGCCGCGGCCGAGCCTCCGCTCTTCGCGGCCGCACCTCCGCTCTTCGCGGCCGCACCTCCGCTCTCTATCGCGGCCGAACCTCCGCGAGATGGCGGCTCACCGCGATCCAGGCACCCAACCAACCCAGAAGTGTACTACAGACGAGCAGGATTGCCGAGCCGGAAAGCCCCAGCCGGGGCAGACTGAAGCTGGCGCCGTAGCTGGCCGCCAGCGCCGAGACCGGGGCGGCGAGCCAGCCGCTGCCGACTGTCAGCAGCCCCCAGGCCAGCACGCCTCCCCCCAGGCCATACCAGGCGCCGCTGTAGAGGAAGGGCCGGCGCACGAAGGCGTGGGTGGCACCGATCAGGGTCACCACCTCGACCTCCTGACGGCGGCTCTCCACCGAGAGCCGGATGGTATTGCCCACCACCAGCAGCACCCCCAGGCCGAACAGCACCGCCAGTGCCAGGGCCACACGCCGCCCCAACTCGGCCAAGTGGCGCAGCCGCTCGATCCAGGCCAGGTCGAGGCGCACCTCCTCGATACCGGCCATCGTCTCCAGCCGCTCGGCCAGCGCCCGCACCGCCTCGGGGGCCGGATCGACGGGGGTCACCACCACGCTGGCCGGCAGGGGGTTCTCATCGAGTCGACCCAGGGCATCGGCGAGCCCCAGCGCCTGCTGGAACTCGGCCATGCCCTCGGCGGCGGTGATCAGCCGGGTGCGCGCCACGTCCTCGTGGGCGACCAGGGCCTCGTCGATGCGCGCCGCCTGGGCCTCGGCCACCAGGGGCTCGAGATAGACGGTCAGGGTCGCACTCTCCTCCAGCTCGGCATCGAGCAGCCGGGCACTGTCCAGGGTCAACCAGAGCGTGGCGGGCAGTACCAGGGCGATGGCGATGGCCAGCATGGTCAACAGGCTGCCGACGGGGCGGCGGACCAGGCGCAGGGCGCTGTCCAGGCACATGGCGCGGTGGTGGCGTGCCCAGCCCCGCAGGCGGCTCGAGGAGCGGGGGCGACGACTGCGGGCGCCGCGAGGGGGCGGTTGTGCCGGGCGGCGGCTCATGCGGCCTCCTCGTCGGCGACCAGGCGGCCATCGCGCAGGCGCAGCACCCGGTGGCGCAGGCGGGCGATCAGCGCCAGGTCGTGGCTGGCGATCATCACCGTGGTGCCGATGCGATTGAAGTCCTCGAACAGCACCATGATATCGGCGGAGAGTTGGGGGTCGAGGTTGCCGGTGGGCTCGTCGGCCAGCAGCAGGGCCGGCTTGTTGACCACCGCCCGGGCGATGCCGACACGCTGTTGCTCGCCGCCGGAGAGTTCGATGGGCAGGGCCTTCTCGCGGTGCAGCAGCCCCACCTTGTCCAGCGCCGCCCGCACCCGCCGCGCGCCCTCGCGGGGCTCGACGCCCTGGATCTCCAGCGGCAGGGCGACGTTGTGGTAGATGGAACGGTCGAAGAGCAACTGGTGATCCTGGAAGACCACCCCGATCTGGCGACGGTAGAAGGGCACTTGGCTGTGATGGAGCCGGTCGATGTCGTGGCCGGCGACCAGCACCCGCCCGCGGGTCGGCCGCTCGAGCCGCATGATCAGGCGCAGCAGCGAGCTCTTGCCGGCCCCGGAGTGGCCGGTGAGGAAGACCATCTCGCCTCGTCGTACGCGAAAGTCGATGTTGGCGAGCGCCTCGAAGCGCCCTCCGTAGCGCTTGCCGACATGCTCGAAGGCGATCATGCGGAGGCGGCGTCCCGATCGGCGTCCCGGTCGAACAGGGCGTCGACGAACTCGCTCGCCACGAAGGGCCGCAGGTCATCGAGCGACTCGCCGACGCCGATGAAGCGGATCGGCGTGCCGAGCTGCTTGGCCAGGGCGAAGATGATGCCGCCCTTGGCGGTACCGTCGAGCTTGGTCAGGGTCACCCCGGTGACCGGTACCGCCTCGTTGAAGGTGCTGGCCTGGGACAGCGCGTTCTGGCCGGTGCCGGCGTCGAGCACCAGCATCACCTCGTGGGGGGCCGTGGCGTCGAGCTTGCCCATCACCCGGTGGACCTTCTTCAGTTCCTCCATCAGGTGGGCCTTGTTGTGCAGGCGACCGGCGGTATCGGCAATCAGCACGTCGATGCCCCGCGCCTTGGCCGCGGCGACGGCGTCATAGATCACCGAGGCGCTGTCGGCGCCGGTGTGCTGGGCGATCACGGGCACGTCGTTGCGCTCGCCCCAGACCTTGAGCTGCTCCACGGCGGCGGCGCGGAAGGTGTCGCCGGCGGCCAGCATCACGCTCCGGCCCTCGCGCAGGAAGCGCTGGGTCAGCTTGCCGATGGTGGTGGTCTTGCCGACCCCGTTGACGCCCACCACCAGGATGACGAAGGGCCCCTCGCCCTTCGACGGCAGCTCGAGGGGCCTGGTGACCGTCTCGAGCATGGTGGCGAGCTCGTCCTGGAGCGCGCGGAAGAGCGCCTCGGGATCCTTGAGCTCCTTGCGCGAGACCCGCTCGGTGAGGCGGTCGATGATCTCGGTGGTGGCCTCGATGCCCACGTCCGCCATCAGCAGCTGGGTCTCGAGGTCCTCCATCAGTTCGTCGTCGATCTGCTTCTTGCCGAGGAAGAGCCCGGCGAGGCCGTCGGAGAGGTTGGCGCGGGTCTTGCCGAGCCCCGAGCGGATACGGGCGAACCAGCCCGCCTTCTCCTGCCGGCCTTCCTGCCTCGGCTTCTCCTGCAGCGCGGCCCGCGGCGCCTCCTCGGCGGGCTCGGTCGCCGGTGTCGGGGCATCGGCCGCCGCCCCGGTCTCGCGGGACGGCTCGGGCTCGATAGCCGGAGCCTCGTCCGGCGCCGGCACACGGGCCTGCGGGGTCGAGGGCTCGGGCGGCGTGACGGCGGCCGCCTCGTCGGGCGCGGCCGCTTCCGGCCGCGCGGTGCTCTCCTCCGCTTCGGCGCCGGTTTCGGACGCCGCGTCGTCGGCCTTCGCCGGGGCCTCGTCCTCGGTCAGGAGTTCGTTCTCCTGCTGCTCCGGCTTCCCGGGCTTGTCCTGCTGCTTCTTGCGCTTGAAAAAACCGAACATGAGATGCTTCAGCCTCGCGGGTGAACGAATCGCCACATCCTACCATCGCGCACCATGACTGTGGATAAGGCCGCGGGTACAATGCCGGCCATGACACGACGCTCCTCACGCCCTCGCCGCCGGCAGCGCGGCACTGGCGGCGCTCCACGCCGGGCGGGACACGGCAAGCTGCGCATCATCGGCGGCGACTTTCGTCGCCGGCTGCTGCCGGTGCTGGACAGCCCGGGCCTGCGCCCCACCCCCGACCGGGTGCGCGAGACCCTGTTCAACTGGCTGACCACGGCCACCCCGGGCGCCCGGGTGCTGGATCTCTTCGCCGGCACCGGGGCACTGGGACTGGAGGCACTGTCCCGTGGTGCTCGCCGGGCCTGCTTCGTGGAGCGTGACGGCGGCGTGGCCGACGCCCTCGCCGACAACCTGGCCACCCTCGGCGCCGGCGAACGCGCCCGGGTGGTCACCGCCGACGCCCTGGCCTTCCTCGCGGGGGAGCCCACGCCCTGCTCGCTGGTCTTCCTCGACCCGCCCTTCCGCCAGGACCTGGTCGCGCCCTGCTGCCTGGCACTCGAGACGGGCTGGCTGACCGAGGACGCCTTCATCTACCTGGAGGCCGAGTCGGAGCTGGTCCCTCGCGTGCCGGAGCACTGGCAACTGCACCGGGAGGTGCGCGCCGGCGACAGCACCGGACGCCTCTATCGCCGCCAGGGCCAGAGCGGCACCGGGTCGCCGGATGAGGGCTATCGCAGATGGCGGTAACGCCGATTGCCCTGGTCGCCGGATGGCGACGCTTGCTGAGGCCCGGCCACGGCGTTACGCTGCGCGCTGATCGAATCCCACCCCGGGCCAGCCAGACCGGCAGATGCTCGGGCGAACGAGCGCACCGCCAGGACATTGTCAGGAGAACAGGATGAGCATCGAACTCTTCAACCGGCTCGAGCAGAAGGTCACCAGCGCCGTCGAGGCCCTGGAGCTGCTCAAGATGGAAGCCGAGGAGCTGCGCGAGGAAAATTCCCGCCTGAAGCAGGAGCGCGAGGAGTGGGAGCGCCGGCTCAGCGACCTGCTGGGCAAGTTCGACGAGGTCGACACCGGCGCGGGCAACTGAGCGCCGCGCCTCACCGCCGGTCGAGCGGGAGCGACATCAGCACGGCGTCCTCCCGCCCTTCCCCGGCCTCCCGGGGCGGGTAATAGCCACGCCGGCGGCCGTCCTCGGTGAAGCCGGCCCGGCGATAGAGGGCGATGGCGCCGCCATTCCCCGCCCTGACCTCCAGCAGCAGGCGCTCGCTCTGCCAGCGCCGGGCCTGCTCGATCACCGCCCCGAGCAGCTCGCCCGCCAGCCCCCGACGACGATGGTCCGGCGCCACCAGCAGCGCCTGCAACTCGGCCTCGAAGGGCAGTCTCGCCACGATCGCATGCCCCACCAGCCGTCCCCTCGCCTCGATACCGACTACCCGGGTATCGATATCCGCCAGCGTCTGCGCCAGCATGCCCCGGGACCTGGGGGGCGACGCTGCCTGCCGCTCGAGCGCCGCCAGGGCCGCCAGGTCATCAGCCGCCAGCCGGCGCAGCATCGTCGTCCTCGCCGGTGCCCTGCCAGGCCTCGCGCCAGCCGGCGAGCCGCGGCCACAGCGCCCGCTTGGCCTCGGCACTGCCGGCCAGTTCGTCCAGCCCCGGCCCCTGCCAGGCGGGCAGGTCGAGCAGGGCGCAGTGCGCGCCTTCGACGGTCAACACCCTGGCCAGGGTGGCATCGTGGCCGAAGATCAGCAGGCGCTCCGGGGCCCAGCCGCGGCGGCGGCGGCCCTCGAGGAAGGCCTGCAGCCCCTGGCGTGCCTCCTCCAGGGGCGCGTCCACCGGCAGGCCTTCCATCTGGGGCCAGTGGAAGGTCTCGAACTCGAGTGGACGCTCGGGCAGCACCCCGGCGGCCTGCAGCAGGTTGGCCAGCAGCCGCTGCCGGGTGGCATCGGGCTGGCTGGCCCGGGGCAGCAGCAGCAGCCAGCGGCCATCGAGGCAGGCCACCTGGAGCGTGAAACGCAGCGCCTCGGCCGGCTCCGCCGCGGGGCGCTCCTCGTCCCTGGCCGGGGCCTCCGCCGCGCCGGGGACCTCGCCTCCCCCCAGCAACGCCCGGGCCTTGCCCGGCCCCGCCGGCCGTTGACTGCGCTCGCGGGGCGCTGGCTCGGGGGTCGGGCGGGCCGGGGCCTCCCGGGCCGACTCGTCGAGCAGGGCATGCAGACGCTCGGCCGGGGCCTCGGTGGGGGCCGGCGCGGGCCGCTGCCACTCGCAGGCGGGGGTGGGCCGGGCGTTGGGCAGCCGGTAACGGGCCTCCCAGGCGGTCAGCCCCATGGCCTCGAGATACTGCCGGCGCTGCGGCTCGGGAGTCACGACCCGCTGCCGCCCCGGCAGTTGGGCGAGGCCGGCCGGTCCTCGCCGCGGGCCTGCCACTCCTCGGGGGTATAGAGGTGCAGGGCCAGGGCGTGGACCGGGCCCGCCAGCTCGTCGGCCAGCAGGGTATAGACCTGCTGGTGACGCTTGACCGGCATCAGCCCCTGGAAGCGGCCGGACACCAGGGTGACCTTGAAGTGGGTCTCGGAATTGGCCGGTACGCTGTGCATGTGGCTCTCGTTCTCCACCGTGAGGACGGTGGGGTCGAGGGCCTGTAGCTTCTCTTCGATGATGGCCTGGGTGCGCATGGCGGCTCCTCGATACTGGATGGATGGGGCTATTGTACTCTCTCAGTCGGGCCGCGACGACGCCGCCTCGCGGGCGCCCCCGCGGCGCCCGGCCTGGGCCTCGCCCGCCGACGACACCCGGGCGAGGCTGGCGACGAGTGCCAGCAGGCAGGCGCCGCCCCCCACCCAGAGCGAGGCCTGCACCGGCGCCCCGGCGGCCAGGAAGGCCCCCACCAGGGCGACGCCCAGCGACTGCCCCACGGTACGGGTGGTACTCAGCACCCCCGAGGCACTGGCGCTCAGCTCGCGGGGCGCACTGGACATCATCTCGCGATTGTTGGGCGGCTGGAACAGGCCGAAGCCGAGGCCGCACAGGCCCGTCCGCCACAGGCCGTCGATCACCCCCGCCCCGGCATCGAGCAGCGCCAGCGAGACCAGCCCGAGCAGCAGCAGGACCAGCCCGGCACTGGCGAGCAGGCTCGGATTGACCCGGTCGGCGAGCCGGCCGGCCAGCGGCCCCACCAGCATGATCGCCAGCGGCCAGGGGGTGAACAGCCAGGCGGTCTCCAGGGGCGAGAACCCCATCTCCTGCTGGTAGAGGAAGGAGAGCGCCACGAAGGCGAGCCCCTGGCCGATGAAGGCCAGCCCCGAGGCCGAGACCGCCATCGAGAAGCGCGGTTCCCGGAACAGCGACGGCGGCAGCAGCGGGTGGCTGGCGCGGCGCTGCCGGCGCAGGAAGAGCGTACCGGCCACCAGGCTCGTCGTCAGCCAGGCGAGCACCTGCCAGGCGGGGCGACCATGGCCGGCCCCGTCCATGGCGAGGAAGAAACTGCCCAGCATGGTGACCGACAGCAGGGCCCCGCGGCCATCGAAGCCGCCCGAGCGGCGTGGTTCCCGCGGCAGGGCCCGCCAGGCCAGCACCAGGGCGCAGAGCCCCAGCGGCACGTGCAGGGCGAACAGCCAGGGCCAGCTCGCCACGGAGAGCACGAGCCCGCCGATGGTTGGGCCGGCGGCATAGCCGCCAGCCACCACCAGGGCACTCAGCCCCAGGGCACTGCCCAGCAGCCGGGAGGGGAAGATCGAGCGATACAGCGAGGGCCCGATGGAGAGCGTGGCCGCCGCCCCCAGCCCCTGCAGGGCGCGAAAGACCAGCAGGGTCTCCAGGTTGCGGGACACGGCGGCCCCCAGCGAGGCGAACACGAACAGCGCCAGCCCGGCGACATAGAGACGACGCCGGCTGACCAGCTCGCTCACGGCGGCAAAGACCAGCAGGAAGGCAGCACAGACGATCTGGAAGAGGTTGGACACCCAGACCGCGCGCGCCGGGGAGACCGCCAGGTCCCGGGCGATCGAGGGCAGCGCCAGATTGATCATGGTGGTGTCCACCACGGCCATCAGGGTGCCGAGGATCAGCGCCAGCACCGCCAGGCGCCGCTCGGGGCCCGGCAGGCCGTCGTCGCCGGGCCGTGTTGCGAAGAGTCGACTCATGTCAGGAATCCATAACGAGGAAACCGGCCGAAGCCGGTTTCTCGAGGTCACTCCCGGGCAGCGGGACGATCAATCCTGGTCGGTCTCCAGGAGCAGGCTATCATCGACCTCGGAGATCTCGAGGGCCGCCTCGTCGTCCAGGTCGATGGCGAGATAGCTGTGCTCGACCTGCAGGAAGCGCTGGAACAGCGCCCAGTCGAGAGCTTCGGGCCACTGGCGCTCGTCCTCTTCCCAGGCGCGCAACTCGGTCTCGAGGATCTCGAGGTAGCGCTCGCGCACGAAGGCCTCGAGGGCCTCGGGCGTGTCCATCTCGGGAATCAGGTAGACGGTGCTTTCCCGTTCGACGTCGGCCAGGGTCAAGTCGTCGTCCCCCACCGTGGGTTCCAGCGCATTGATCCATTCCACGAAATGCCGGGTCGGCCTGACGCTCAGGGCGGAGCGGTTGAGCAGTTTCATCGTGGTCTCCTCGACGTCGAAACGCTGACCATTATGGGCGCTCGCGGCGCCCCTTACCAACTATTCCACCGCCTCGGGGCGCATGGCCGGGAACAGCAACACATCCCGGATCGAGGCGCTGTCGGTGAACAGCATCACCAGCCGGTCGATGCCGATGCCCTCGCCCGCCGTGGGCGGCAGGCCGTACTCCAGGGCCCGCACGTAGTCGGCGTCGTAGAACATCGCCTCGAGATCGCCGGCCTCCTTCTCCGCCGCCTGGGCGCGGAAGCGTTCGGCCTGGTCCTCGGCGTCGTTGAGCTCCGAGAAACCGTTGGCGATCTCGCGACCGCCGACGAAGAACTCGAAGCGCTCGGTGACGAAGGGATCGTTGTCCTTGCGTCGCGCCAGGGGGCTCACCTCGGTGGGATACTCGGTGATGAAGGTCGGCTGCTGCAGGCGATGCTCGACGGTCTTCTCGAAGATCTCGATCTGCACCTTGCCCAGCCCCCAGCCATCCTTGACGTCGATGTCCAGGCGCTCGGCGATCTGGCGCGCGGCCGACTCGTCGGCCAGCGCCTCGGCATGGATCTCCGGGTTGAACTGGAGAATCGCGTCGAACACGCTGATCCGTCTCAGCGGCTGGCCGAAATCGTACTCGAAGGTCTCCAGCACCTCGCCCTCGGCATTGCGCACGGTGTTGACCACGGTGGTGGTGCCGAGCACCTGCCGGGCGACGCTGCGCAGCATCTCCTCGGTGAGATCCATCAGGTCATGGTAGTTCGCATGGGCCTGATAGAACTCGATCATGGTGAACTCGGGGTTGTGCCGGGTGGAAAGCCCCTCGTTGCGAAAGTTGCGGTTGATCTCGAAGACCCGCTCGAAGCCCCCCACCACCAGGCGCTTGAGGTAGAGCTCGGGCGCGATGCGCAGGTACATGTCGATGTCCAGCGCATTGTGGTGGGTGACGAAGGGGCGCGCAGCGGCACCGCCGGGAATCGGCTGCAGCATGGGGGTCTCCACCTCCATGAAGCTGCGGGCCTCGAAGAAGCGGCGCATGGCGCTGATCACCGCGGCACGCACCTCGAAGGTCCGACGCGAGTCGGCGTTCATGATCAGGTCGACATAGCGCTGACGGTAGCGGGCCTCCATGTCGGTGAGGCCGTGGAACTTGTCGGGCAGCGGGCGCAGGCTCTTGGTCAGCAGCTTCGCCTCGACCATCATCACGTAGAGGTCGCCCTTGCCCGACTTGTGCACCGGCCCGCGGCCGGCCACGATGTCGCCGATGTCCCAGCCCTTGACGTCCTCCAGCACCTCTGCCGGCAGCCCCTTCTTGTCGACGTACAGCTGGATCTGGCCCGAGACGTCCTGGATGACGATGAAGGGGCCACGCTTGCGCATGATCCGGCCGGCGACCCCGGCATGACGGCCCAGGGCCTCGAGCTCCTCCTTCTCCTTGTCACCCAGCTCGGCAGCCAACTCGGCGGCCAGGCTGTCGCGACGGAAGTCGTTGGGGAAGGCGCTCTCGCCGCGGCTCTCGGCCAGCCGGCGACGCTCGGCCAGCTTGGCGCGGCGCTCGGCGATCAGGCGATTTTCGTCGTGTTGAGGTGAATCCTGGTTGGCCATTACGCTACCTGTAAAGAATGAGCTACTACGGGCCACGGGTTACGGGCCACGAGCGACAAGGGACGATGTTTCGCTCGCAGCTCGTCGCTCGAGGCTCGTGGCTACAGTCCTTGCTTGAGACTGGCTTCGATGAACGGGTCCAGATCGCCGTCGAGCACCTTGTCGCAGTTGCTGGTCTGCACCCCGGTGCGCAGGTCCTTGATGCGCTGGTCATCGAGCACGTAGGAGCGGATCTGGCTGCCCCAGCCGATGTCCGCCTTGGAGTCCTCGGCCTCCTGCTTGGCGGCGTTGCGCTTCTGCATCTCGTGCTCCCACAGCTTCGCCTTGAGCTGCTTCATGGCGAAGTCGCGGTTGGCGTGCTGGCTGCGCTGGCTCTGGCAGGCCACCACGATGCCGGTCGGCTCGTGGGTGATGCGTACTGCCGAGTCGGTGGTGTTGACGTGCTGGCCGCCGGCGCCGCTGGAGCGGTAGGTATCGGTGCGCAGGTCCGCCGGGTTGATCTCGACCTCGAAGCTGTCGTCGACTTCCGGCGAGAGGAACACCGAGGCAAACGACGTGTGGCGGCGGCCGCCGGAGTCGAAGGGGCTCTTGCGCACCAGGCGATGCACGCCGGTCTCGGTGCGCAGCCAGCCGAAGGCGTAGTCGCCCTGGATATGCACCGTCGCCGACTTGATGCCCGCCACCTCGCCGGCGGAGGCCTCGATGATCTCCGCCTTGAAACCGTGATGCTCGGCCCAGCGCAGGTACATGCGCAGCAGCATGTTGGCCCAGTCCTGGGCCTCGGTGCCGCCGGAGCCGGCCTGGATGTCCAGGTAGGCGTTATTCTGGTCCATCGGGCCGGCGAACATGCGCCGGAACTCGAGCGTCTCGAGGCTGGCCTTGAGCCCGTCGAGCTCCTTCTCGACCTCGGCGACGGTGGCTGCGTCCTCCTCCATCTCGGCCAGCTCCAGCAGGTCGCGGCTGTCACCCAGCCCCTGGTCGAGCTCGTCGATGGTGGCCACGATCTGCTCGAGCGAGGCACGCTCACGGCCAAGCTTCTGGGCATAGTCGGGGTCGTTCCAGACGCCCGGGTCCTCCAGCTCGCGGGTGACTTCCTCTAGCCGATCCTTCTTTTCGGCATAGTCAAAGATACCCCCTCAGGACGTCTGTCCGCTCAGACAGGTCCTTGATGAGGTTATGGACGGGGTTGGTTTCCAGCATGGGGCTCGCCTGAGTCTGCAGTGGAAAATCGGCCGCCGGAGCGCTGGCAGCGAGCCAGTGCGCCGACGGCACGGAAAAGGCGATCATTGTAGCGAATGTGCCGCCGCGTCGCATCCACCACGACCCGAGAATACGACCCCGGATCGCCAGCCCCGGCCGAGGCTGGCGGGGACACTGGCGTCAGAAGCGATAGTCCACCGAGAGGGCGAAGACATCCGCCGAGACCTCATAGGTCCCCGAGAGGTTGCCCCGCGTCGCGTTCTCCTCCTTGGTCCCATCCTGATTCATGTCGACATCATCGCCGAAGACACGCATATAACCGGCGGTGATGCCCAGGTCGGCGGTCGGCATCCAGGTAGCCCCCAGGGTCGCCCAGGTACGGTCGGCGTCCGGCACCCGCGGGGTGCGGAATTCGCTGCCGGGGATCGGCGTCTCGTCATGACCCAGGCCGGCACGCAGCAACCACTGCGGGGTGAGCGCATAGTTGGCCCCCACCGAGAAGGCCCAGGTATTGTCCCAGTTCTCCTCGGTACGGCTCGGCGCCCTGCCATCCTCGAACTCCACCACCAGTTCGTCGAAGCTGCTCCACTCGGTCCACTCGGCATTGGCCATCAGCGCCAGGCGGTCGGTCAACTGGTGATAGACCCCCAGATTCAGGTTGGCTGGGGTAGTAAGCTCTGCCTTTCCTCCAGTTCCCGTTACGAGGCCTGCGTCAATGGCGCCATCCGAGACGGGATCGGTACCCTTCACCTTCAGCTCGCCATCGAGCGTCAGATCGATTTCCGAACGGTAGCCGATGCCCAGGCGGGTCTTTTCGGTGGCCTGGAACAGGGCCCCGAGGATATAACCATACCCCCAGTCGTCGCCGGTCACTTCGCCAATGACATCGTTCTGCCCAGGGGTGGCACCGGGCAAGCCCTGCATGGCGGCCGCCGACCCGAAGTCGATGGCATTCGAGAGGGTCGCATCGGCATACTGGGCACGCAGGCCAACGGCCAGGTTCAGGCGGTCAGAAGCCCGATAGTTCAAGGTCGGCTGGAAGTCGATGGTCTCGAGCTCGGACTCGATGGCGTGGTAACGCCCGATCCAGTCCTCGTCGTACTCGGTCGACAGGCCATAGGGCGCATAGACCGCCAGGCCAAGATCGAACCGCTCCTTGAGCCGGGTCTTGGCAGCAAAGGACGGTACCAAGGCGGCCTCCCCGCCCTGGCGTGAACCGCCACGGTCAAAATCAAACAGTCCCGAGGCATCGGACGCTTCGGCATTCCTGAGCTCGAAGTCGGCATCGATATAGGCCAGCCCACCGACGACCTGGTTGCCGTCGATATTGCCGATGGCCGCCGGATTGTAGGCCATGAAGCCGGCATCCTCGGCCCCGGCAGCGGCGTTGGACAGGGCGTTGGCCAGGGTCTTGGCACTCTGCTCACGGACCTGGAAGCCGGAAGCGAAGGCTTGAGAGGCGACCAGAGCGGAGGAGGCAATGGCCACGGCCATGGAGAGCTTGTTGAACTTGTTGTGCATGGTCTCGACGTCCTTTTCCAGATTCGTGCTGGAGCTGGTTGTGTAATGCACCCTCGCCGGGGTGCTGGTGAGCTGCCCCGTTTTCGCCTATTGCACGCCATCGTTCAAGGGCAAACGTTCGTTTTAATCCGAAAATCGCTAATACTTTGGTCGCACGATCGTTTTAACTCCTGAACTTTCATTGAGTTAACCAAAATATTTCGACTGCACTCCGGAGAGCACCTTCCGAGCATGAGCGGTGAGTCACCGAAGGGGGTTAGCCCTGGGCCATCATCCGATCACCCCGCGAGGCCCGCGATTCCGCTAACCGACAAGCCGAGACGGTGCGCCACTACACCCGGTGGTTCTGGCTGGCCCGGCGCTGACGGCGACCTGCTAGGCTGAAGGGAAGGAAGCCATCGCCGGGAGGTGGTCATGCCCAAGCTCAACGGCGTGCTGGAAACCGCGCTCTACGTGGAGGACATGGACCGTGCCAGGGCCTTCTTCGAGGGGGTGATGGGACTCGAGCCCTTCAACGCCGACCATCGCTTCACCGCCTATGACGCCGGTGCCGGCTCGGTACTGCTGCTGTTCCTGCGGGGCGAGACACTGGAAACCGTGGTGCTGCCGAACGACATGGGCACCATCCCCCCCCATGACGGTGCCGGGCGGGTGCACCTGGCCTTCGCCATCGCCGCCCGCGAGCTCGAGACCTGGGAGGCCCAGCTCCACGACCATGGCGTGACCATCGAAGGCCGTACCCACTGGCCACGTGGCGGGGAGAGCCTCTATTTCCGCGACCCCGACGCCCATCTGGTGGAGCTGGCCACGCCCGGTGTCTGGCCGACTTATTAGGGAACGTCGTCAGGGGGTTCGTTCGGCGTGCTCGATCATCAGCTGCAGCGACTCCCGCCCCCGCCAGCGGTTTCGGTTGAGCTTGTAGGCACAGCGCAGCCGGTCGCCGACGCCGAAGGCCGGGATCTCGCCGGGCGTGAGCGCCCGGAACCAGATCGCCTGGGTGGCGGCGGCGCCGCTGGAGAGCTCGAGCATCAGGTGGCTACCGTCGGCCCCGACCGGGCGCAGGGCCTCGATCAGGAACTCGCCCTCGAACAGCGGCGCATCGAACTCCCGCCCGTAGGGCCCCAGCACCTCGAGCTCGGCGAGGGTGGCGAGGCTCAACTGGTGCGGGGCCAGCTCGCCATCGGTGAAGACCCTGGGGTAGAGCTCGGTGTCGCCGAGCTGCTCGGCCACCGCCTGCAGAAAGGCCGCGTGGAACTCTCCCAGCCTGTCCACCGGTACCCCGACCCCCGCCGCGCCGCGGTGACCGCCGAATCGCGGCAGCGCCTCGGGGGCCAGCTCGAAGGTCCGCTGCAGGGCGTCGCGCAGGTGCAGGCCCTCGATGGAGCGCCCGGAGCCGGTGAGCATGCCGGGGGCCGCGGCCGGCGTCAGCACCAGGGTCGGCCGGCCGAAGGCCTGCACCAGCCGCGAGGCGACGATCCCCTGCACCCCGGGATGCCCGCTCTCGAGAAACACCACGATGGCCGGCTCGTCGGCAGTCAGCGGCGCCATGGCCAGGGCCCTGGCCTGCTCGGTCATCTCCGCCTCGATGGCCTTGCGCGACTGGTTGTCCTGATCGAGCGTCTCCAGATGGCGATGAGCGATGGCATCGTCTTCGGCAAGCATAAAGTGCAGCGCCGCATAGGGATCGTCGAGCCGCGAACGGGCATTGATCCTCGGGCCCATCTGGAAGGCCAGGGTCTCGGCGTCGAAGGGTACGCTGTCATCGCCCAGCCTGGCCGCCATGGCCCGCCAGCAGGCGGCGTCCATGCGGTTGATCAGGGTCAGGCCGTGGCTGACCACCGCCCGGTTGGCGGCGCTGCCGCCCAGCGACACGCAGTCGGCCACGGTGCCCAGCGCCACATAGGAGAGCCAGGGCGACAGCTTGGGCGTGGACGCCGGCAGCACGCCCCACTCGATCAGCACCTGCCGCGCCAGTGACATCGTCAGCCAGGCCACCATGCAGCCGGCGATCGTCGGGTCGGGGTAGTCGCAGTCGTCGCGGGTGGGGTTGACGGTGGCATAGGCCGAGGGCGGCGGCCCCTCCACCGGCAGGGCGTGGTGATCGCTGACCACCACCTCGATGCCGGCCGCCTTGAGCCGGGCGATGCGCGGCTCGTCGGAGCTACCGCAGTCGGCGGTGATCACCAGGCTCGGCCGCGGCGCGAGCGAGAGGGTCCGTTCCACCAGCGGCAGGCTGATGCCGTAGCCGTCATGGATGCGGTGGCCGATCAGGCTGTGCAGCCGGGCTTCCGGCACCCCGAACAGCTCGACCAGGGTCCGCCGGATCACCACATGGGAGGTGATGCCGTCGACGTCATAGTCGGTGAGGATGCCGACATGCTCGCCGTCGACCACCGCCCGGGCGATGCGCTCGGCGGCACGACGGGCATCCGCCAGGCGCTCGGGATGCGCCAGGTGGCGCAGGCTCGGCGAGACCAGCGGGGCGAGCTCCCCCCGGTAGCCGGCCAACCGCCCGGCCAGTACCCGGGCCTGCAGCTCGGTGAGCCCCTCGGAGCGGGCGCGGGCGTAGAGCGCCTCGTCGCGGGGGCGCGGCTGGATACGTGGCTTCAGCCGCTCATGGAGATCAAGGGGATCGGTCACGGCATCCAAGCCAGACTCCTTTCTCTGCGGTTCTCAGGGTCCACACGACGACGCCCGGTACACCGGGCGTCATATCGAGACAGCAGGAGCACCGAACATGGCACCGAGGCCGCCCCTATGGGGTCAGACCCCAGCCCAGTTGTCCAGCCTGTCAGGGTGCACCTTGCCAAGCGTAGCCGACCCCGCCGGGGTCTGACCCCATAGGGCCCGCCGGCGCCGGCAACATCGTCCCGGCCGGGGCCTCAGCGGCGGTTCTCCGCCACGAACTTCTGCACTGCGGCCAGCTCGGCGGGCAGCACGGTATAGCGCTCCTCGCGCTCGAGCAGGTCGTCCATATGCGGCGGCAGCGGCACGCCCGGGAAGCCCGCCTTGACCACCGCCTCGGCGAACTTGGCCGGATGCGCCGTGGCCAGGGTGATCATCGGCGTCGCGGCATCGGCCCGCACCCGCTCGGCGGCACGGTAGCCGGTGGCGGTATGCGGGTCGAGGATCTCCTGGGTGCGATGGTGCGCTTCGCGGATCACCTCGAGGATGGTGGCGTCATCCACGCTGTGGCTGGCGAACTTCTCGCGCAGGAGGGAGAGCGGTGCGCCGGCCAGCGCCGCCGGCTCGGCCTGGAAGCGCTCGAGCAGTGCGCGCACGGCGTCGCCGTCGCGCTCGTAGGCCTCGAACAGCAGCCGCTCGAAGTTGGACGACACCACGATATCCATGGACGGCGCCAGGGTCGCGACGAGCTCCTTCTTGGAGAAGTCGTTGTCGGCCAGGGTGCGGTGCAGGATGTCGTTGGCGTTGGTGGCGATGACGAACTGCTTCACCGGCAGGCCCATGCGGTAGGCCATGTAGCCGGCGAAGACGTTGCCGAAGTTGGCCGAGGGCACGCAGAAGCTCACCGGGCGGTGCGGCGCCCCCAACGCCACGGCGGCGGCGACGTAGTAGACGATCTGGGCCATGATGCGTGCCCAGTTGATCGAGTTCACCGCCACCAGCCGGGTGCCGTTGAGGAACGACTGGTCGGCGAAGCTCGCCTTGACCATGGCCTGGGCATCGTCGAAGTTGCCCTCGATGGCGACGTTGAAGACGTTGTCGGCGAGCACCGAGGTCATCTGGCGGCGCTGCACCTCGGAGACCCGGTTGTGCGGGTGGAGGATGAAGATGTCGAGGTTGTCGCAGTGGCGGCAGCCCTCGATGGCCGCCGAGCCGGTATCGCCGGAGGTGGCGCCCATGATCACCGCGCGTTCGCCGCGCTTGGCCAGGAAGTGGTCGAGCAGGCGGCCGAGCAGCTGCAGGGCCACGTCCTTGAAGGCCAGGGTCGGGCCATGGAACAGCTCGAGCAGGAAGTGGTTGGCATCGAGCTGGTTGAGCGGGACCACGGCATCGTGGCTGAAGGTGGCGTACGCCTCCGTCACGATCCGACGGAACGTCTCATCGTCTATCTCGCCGTTGACGTAGGGCTGCATCACCCGGAAGGCGATCTCGGCGTAGGAGAGGCCGGCCATGGCGGCCAGGTCGTCATGGCAGAGCGTCGGGATCTCCTCCGGCACATAGAGGCCGCCGTCGCTGGCCATGCCGGTGAGCACGACCTCCTCGAAGGAGAGCGCGGGTGCCTGCCCGCGGGTACTGATATAGCGCATTGTTCGGTTCCTTTGCTCGCTCGGGGCTGATCCGGCGACAAGCCTGCGAGGAGGCGCTGTGAACCCATCCCTGGGCGCTACCGATGCCATCCCTGGCATAGGACCTCCTCTTCGGCTTGTCCCCGGCGCCCCTCGCTACAGATAGCGGCAACAACCCTAGGCAGCTACAAGCTCTCCAGTATCCGCTGGTTTGCTCTTTCAGCTTCAAGCTTATAGCTTACGGCTCCGGGCGAAGCCCGGCTCATTCCTGCTCGTCCAGGCTTTCTACGCGGATCCGCGTCACCGGGCCGGCGATGTCGGCCAGCGACTCGATGTGCCGGATCGCCTCGTTCATCTGCTTCTCGCGGGTGCGATGGGTCAGCAGGATGATCGGCACCAGCTCGCCCTCGGTGGCCTCCTTCTGGATCAGGGCCTCGATGGAGATGCCCTGCTCGGCGAGGATGGTCGCCACCCGGGCCAGCACCCCGGGGCGATCCACCGCCAGCAGGCGCAGGTAGTAGGCGGTGACGATGTTCTCCATGGGCATGATCGGCATGCCGCCGTCGTCCTCGCCGATGCCGCTGAAGGCCAGGTAGGGCACCCGGTAGTGGTGGTCGGTGGCGATGTCGCGCGCCACGTCGAGCAGGTCCGCGACCACCGCCGAGGCGGTGGGCTCGGCACCGGCGCCGGCCCCGTAGTAGAGGGTCGGGCCCACGGCGTCGCCCATGATGGCGATGGCGTTCTTGACGCCATGCACGTTGGCCAGCAGGCGCTCCTGGGGAATCAGGGTCGGGTGCACGCGCAGCTCGAGGCCGGTCTCGGTGCGCTTGGAGATCCCCAGGTGCTTGATGGTGTAACCCAGATTCTCGGCCTGCTCCACGTCCTCGGCGGTGACCCGCGAGATGCCTTCGGTATAGGCCTTCTCGAACTGCAGCGGCACCCCGTAGGCGATGGAGGCGAGGATGGTGAGCTTGTGGGCGGCGTCGATGCCCTCGACGTCGAAGGTCGGATCGGCCTCGGCGTAGCCCAGCGCCTGGGCCTCGGCCAGCACGTCCTCGAAGGCCCGCCCCTCGTCGCGCATGTGGGTGAGGATGTAGTTGCCGGTGCCATTGATGATGCCGGCCACCCATTCGATGCGGTTGGCGCCGAGGCCCTCGCGCAGCGACTTGATCACCGGGATGCCACCGGCCACGGCGGCCTCGAAGGCCACGATCACGCCCTTCTCGTGGGCCGCCTTGAAGATCTCGTTGCCGTGCACGGCGATCAGCGCCTTGTTGGCGGTGACCACGTGCTTGCCGTTCTCGATGGCGGTGAGCACCAGCTCGCGGGCCACTTCGTAGCCGCCAATCAGCTCGACCACCACGTCGATGTCGGGATTAGTGGCCACCTCGAAGACGTCGGCGGTGGTCTTGATGCCGGTGATGTCACACCCGGGGTTGGAGCTGCGGTAGGCGACCTGCTCGATGACGATCGGGCGCCCCGCGCGGCGAGCGATTTCGTCGGCATTGCGCGTCAGCACGTTGAAGGTCCCGCCACCGACGGTCCCCAGGCCACAGATTCCCACTCTCACCGGTTTCAATGTCTTTCCCCTCTTTGTCGTGCAAGTTGTCGTGCAAGTGTCGCAGCGCAGGTCGAGCGGCCTTCGACGGGCCGCTCGTGACGTGTCGTCGCGGCCCCGCTCACTCCTCCAGGCCCAGCATGGCGGCCAGGCGCTCCGCCGGCACATAGCCGGGCACCAGGCGGCCGTCGGGCAGCACGATGGCCGGCGTGCCCTGGACGCCGAGCTCCATGCCCAGATGATACTGTGACTCGACCGGATTGTCGCAGTCCGCGGCACCCGAGAGGCGCTCCTCCCGCTTGGCCGCGCTCATCGCCTCGGTCGGATTGTCGGCGCACCAGACCTGGCGCATCACCCGCGCCCCCTCGCCATTCATGCCGGCCCGCGGAAAGGCCAGGTAGTGCACCTCGATGCCCAGCTCGTTGAGCCGTGGCACCTCCTCGTGGAGCTGGCGGCAGTAGGGGCAGGTGGTGTCGGTGAACACCGTGAGCGTGGCACGGCTTTCGGCGCCGCGAAAGATCACCCGCTCGGCATCGGGAATCTCCGCCAGGCGCTCGGCGCGCTCGGCATTTCGCCCCTGCTCGGTCAGGTTGACCAGGCCCTGGCCGGCGTTCTCGTAGAGATCCCCGACCAGGAAGTGGCGCCCCTCGGCGTCGCTGTAGAAGCTCTCGCCGGTCTCCAGGCGGACCTCATAGAGCCCTTCCATCGGCGTCTCCCGGACGCTCTCCACCGGCATCGGCTGGCCATTCACCGCCAGCCTCTCGGCCAGGCGGGCGGCCGGATCGGCCTGGGCGAGCAGCGGGCCGGCCAGGGTGGCGGCCAGCAGGCCGCCGAGGAATGTCGGGACGTGTCTTCTCATGTTCAGCCTCGCGGATGATGGTCGGCGTGCAGGGCTTCCAGTCGCACCTGCGCCACATGGGTATAGATCTGCGTGGTCGAGAGATCGCTGTGACCGAGCAGCAGCTGTACGACACGCAAGTTGGCCCCATGATTCAACAGATGGGTGGCAAAGGCGTGGCGCAGGGTGTGCGGCGAGAGTGGCCGGTCGATACCGGCGACGCGCGCATGGACCTTGATGCGGTACCAGAAGGCCTGGCGCGTCATCGCTCGATCGCCGCGCCCGGGAAACAGCGCCGGCCGGGTGACATCGGCCATCAGCGCCCCGCGGGCGGTACGCAGGTAACGCTCGAGCCAGGCCACCGCCTCCTCCCCGAGCGGCACCAGGCGGTCCTTGTCGCCCTTGCCGCGCACCCGCACCACGCCCTGGCGCAGGTTCAACGCATCGGTGGTCAGACCCACCAGCTCCGAGACCCGCAGGCCGGCCCCGTAGAGCACCTCGAGCATGGCCCGGTCACGCACCCCCAGGTCGGTGGTCAGGTCGGGCGCCTCGAGCAGCCGCTCGACCTCGGCCTCCTCGAGGGTGTTCGGCAGCGCCGGCCGCACCCGGGGCAGTCGCACCTCGACCAGGGGGTCCGCCGCGATCATGCCCTCCGCCAGCGCCCAGCGATAGAAGCGCCGCAGGCTCGACAGCAGGCGGGCGGTACTGCGCAGCTGGTAGCCGGCCTCGCGGCGCTCGTCGATCCAGGCCGGCAGGGTTCCGGCCCCCGGGGCCAGCAGACGTTCCCCCCGTGCCTCGAGTCGCTTCCCCCAGGCCGCCAGGTCGCGGCGATAGGCGTCCAGGGTGTTGTCGCTCGCCCCCTGCTCGAGCCACAGGCCATCGAGGAAGGCGTCGATCAGTGTGCTCGCGTCATCGCCCGTCGGCATCCGACCTCCCGGGTGGTCCGGCCCTCTACAACGAAACCCCGCCCCGCGGCAGCGGTGACGGGGTTTCGCGATCGGTGCGGGACATCAGCCCCGGCACCGCAAGCCGGCAGGCCTCGGCCTCAGGCCAGCTTTTCCTTGATGCGGGCGGACTTGCCGCTGCGCTCGCGGAGGTAGTACAGCTTGGCCTGGCGCACGTCGCCGCGACGCTTGACGCTCACGGAGTCGACCAGCGGGCTGTAGGTCTGGAAGGTCCGCTCGACGCCGACGCCGTGGGAGATCTTGCGCACGGTGAAGGCGGAGTTCAGGCCGCGGTTGCGCTTGCCGATGACCACGCCCTCGAAGGCCTGCAGACGCTCGCGGCTGCCTTCCTTGACCTTGACCTGCACGACCACGGTGTCACCCGGGGCGAACTCCGGCACCTGCTTGCTCATCTGCTCGGCTTCGAGCGCCTGGATCACCTTGTTCTTGCTGCTCATGACAATGACTCCTCGATAACGTGACTCGCCGGATCCGGTTCGTTGCCGGTGAGTCGTGATCCCGGCGCCCGAGCCGAGGCTCGAGAGCGCGGGAGCTGATTGGTGACGCAGGTCCGCGACTCCTCAGGAGTCGGCGTCCTGCACCTCCGCCCTGACCTACCTGGTGGACAGAGCGTATTCCTCGATGAACTCCGCGAGCAGCCGCTGCTGCTCGTCGCTCAACGTCCTGCCCTCGAGCAGGTCGGGACGACGTTGCCAAGTGCGTCCCAGGGACTGCTTCAGCCGCCAGCGCCGGATGGCACCGTGGTTGCCGCTGAGCAGGACCTCCGGCACTCGCCGCCCGTCGATCTCCTCGGGGCGGGTATAGTGCGGGCAGTCCAGCAGCCCGTCGTTGAAGGAGTCCTCGACCGCGGAATCCTGATGGCCCAGCACCCCGGGCACCAGCCTGGCCGCGGCATCGATCAGCACCATGGCCGGCAGCTCGCCGCCGCTGAGCACATAATCGCCGATCGACCACTCCTCATCGATGTCGGTCTCCACCACGCGCTCATCGATGCCTTCATAGCGCCCGGCCACCACCACCAGGGGGGGGCCCGAGGCCAGCTCCTGCACGCCCGCCTGATCGAGGCGGCGCCCCTGGGGCGACAGGTAGATCACCCTGGGGCGTTCACCGGTGGCGACCCGGGCCCGCTCACGGGCGGCATGAATCGCCGCGCGCAGGGTGTCGACCTTCATCAGCATGCCGGGGCCACCGCCGTAGGGGCGGTCATCCACGGTGCGGTGGCGGTCGGTGGCGTAGTCGCGGGGGTTCCAGAACTCCAGCGCGATACGCCCCTTCTCCACCGCCCTCCCGGTGACGCCGTGGCGGGTGATCGCCTCGAACATCTCGGGAAACAGCGACACGACGCCGATCCACATGCCCTGCTCACTTTCCGTGCCCGGGGCTTCCGAGGTCAGGTCGGGACTCAAAACTCGGGGTCCCAGTCGACGCTCATCACGCCGGCCTCGAGATCCACGTCCAGCACCACGTCATCGGGCAGGAAAGGCAGCAGCCGCTCGCGATCGTCGATGGCGTCATCGCCCTGGCCCTTCACGACCATGACGTCGTTGGCGCCGGTCTCGAACAGGTAGGCGATGCGCCCGAGCACCACGCCCTCGCGGGTCACCACCTTCAACCCTTCCAGCTGATACCAGTAGTAGTCATCGCCGGCGAGCTCGGGCAGTTCCGCCTTGGGCAGCAGGATCTCGGCGCCGGCCAGGGACTCGGCCGCCTCGCGGCTGTCGACGCCCTCCAGCAGGGCCACCAGCCCCTTGCCGTGCCGGCGCCCCTGGACCAACCGCCGGCGAACGAGCCGACCGTCGTGGCGCAGGACCCACTCGGCATAGTCGAGGATGCCTTCCATCGGGCCGGTGTACGAATACACCTTGAGCCAGCCCTTGACACCATAGGGGCTGGTCAACTTGCCCAGCACCACATGATCGTCGCTCGGCTGCGCTTGCGCGTTATCGCTCATCGACGACCCCGTGACGGACCTTCAGGCAGGCAAGTCAGGCCCTTCAGGCCTGCTTGCGCGCTTCCTTGACCAGTTCGGCGACGCGGCCGGAGAGCTGCGCGCCCTGGCTCTGCCAGTGGGCGATGCGATCCAGGTCGATGCGCAGGCGTTCTTCCTGACCGCGGGCGATCGGGTTGAAGAAGCCCAGGCGCTCGATGAAGCGGCCATCGCGGGCGTTGCGTGAATCGGTCACGGTCAGGTGGTAGAAGGGACGCTTCTTGGCGCCACCACGTGCCAGACGAATGGTAACCATGGCGTAGTCTGTCCTTCGGTTGAGGTTACGGTTGACTCTGCTGGGCCGCGGCGGTGAGCCACGGGCCTTCAACATTGCTTCTCGAAACGTTTCTGTTCAGAGCACGGCTGCTCGGGAAGCGGGCCGCAGGCCCGACTTCGGGCATTCGGTCACGACAGCGGCCGCGAACATTCGCGGTCCTGCCAGTGAAGACGCAGCATTCTACGGAAAACAGCCCGGCTTGGGAACCTTTTTCGGGGGACCGGCAGGGCTATCGCAGATGGCGGCAACGCTCGAGGCGGTTCCGGCGACAGGTCGGCGGCCCCCCTCTTCGACCTGTCCCCGGCGCCTCTCGCCAATTGCAGCCATGACTGACCAAGGCTCAGCGCCGGGGGAAGCCGCCGGGCCCTCCCATCCCACCGGGGCCGCCGGGGCCACCGGGACCGCCTCCGCCCATCATGCCGGACATGCCGCGCATCATGTTTTGCATGCCGCCCTTCTTGCCCGCCTTCTTCATCATCTTCTGCATCTGCTTGTGCTGCTTGAGCAGGCGGTTGAGATCGGGCACCTGGAGGCCGGCACCGGCGGCGATGCGGCGCTTGCGCGAGCCGTTGATGATCTCCGGCTTGCGCCGCTCCTGGGGGGTCATGGAGTTGATCAGCGCCTCGAGCTTGCCCAGCTCCTTCTCGGGCCCGGGCCCCTGGGCCATCTCGGCCATCTGGCCCATGCCCGGCAGCTTGCCGAGCAGCCCCCCCATGCCGCCCATCTTCTTGAGCTGCTGGAGCTGGTCGCGGAAGTCCTCGAGGTCGAAGCCCTGGCCCTTCTTGACCTTCTTGGCCAGCTTCTCGGCCTTGCGCTTGTCGACGGTGCGCTCGGCTTCCTCGATCAGCGACAGCACGTCGCCCATGCCGAGGATGCGCGAGGCCACGCGATCCGGGTGGAAGGGCTCGAGGGCATCGACCTTCTCGCCCACCCCCATGAACTTGATCGGCTTACCGGTGACGTGACGCACCGACAGCGCCGCACCGCCGCGGGCGTCGCCGTCGGCCTTGGTCAGGATCACCCCGCTCAGCGGCAGGGCATCGGAGAAGGCCTTGGCGGTATTGGCGGCGTCCTGGCCGGTCATGGCGTCGACCACGAACAGCGTCTCCTGGGGCGTCACGGCCTTATGCAACGCCTGGATCTCGGCCATCATCGCCTCGTCGATGGCCAGGCGGCCGGCGGTATCGACGATCACCACGTCATGGAACTGGATCTTGGCGTGCCTGATCGCCGCCTCGGCGATGGCCACCGGCTGCTGGTCGCTGCGCGAGGGAAAGAAGTCGACGCCCACTTCGGCGGCCAGGGTCTCGAGCTGGTCGATGGCCGCGGGACGATAGACGTCCGCCGAGACCACCAGCACCTTCTTCTTCTCGCGTTCGCGGAGGTAGCGCGCCAGCTTGGCCACGGAGGTGGTCTTGCCCGCCCCCTGCAGGCCGGCCATCAGCACCACCGCGGGCGAGCCCTTGAGCACGAGCCCCTCGTTGGCCTCGCCCATGACCGCCTCGAGCTCCTGCTGGACGATCTTGACGAACTGCTGGCCCGGCGAGAGGCTCTGCGACACCTCCTGCCCCACGGCACGCTCGCGCACCCGCTCGATGAACGCCTTGACCACCGGCAGCGCGACGTCGGCCTCGAGCAGCGCTCGACGCACCTCGCGCAGGGTGTCCTTGACGTTCTCTTCGGTCAGGCGCGCCTGACCCTTGATCGACTTGAGCGTCTGCGACAGACGCTCGCTGAGATTCTGGAACATTGGCCTCTCCAGTGACGACGGCCGGAATATGGGCAGAGATTATACGCCCTGTGGCCGCGAGTCTCCATGCGCGACACCGGCAAGCCGCGCGGTCTGTGCGCAACCCGGGGGATTGGGTATAGTAGCGACACGCTGTTCAACCACCATCAGGCGCTCGCGTAGGCGCATGGAAAGCAATCGATGCAGGCGCTTCCCCTGGCCATCCTGGCCTTCATCCTCTATGTCGCCGCAGCCTCCTGGCAGGCCCTGACCCTGGCGCGGCGGGTACCGTCGCGCCCCGCGCTGGTCCGTGGCCTGGGCGTGCTGGGGCTGCTCTGCCATCTGCCGCTGGCCGCCGGGCTCTTCGGCCAGGGCCAGGCGGTGCTGCCCGGCCTCTCCACCAGTGCGATCGTGGCCGGCGCCGTGGTGGTGCTGCTGCTGATCGTGGTCAGCTTCTTCAAGCCGGTGCTCAACGCCGCCGTGGGGCTCTTCCCGCTGGCCGGCGCGGCACTGCTGCTGGCCACGGGCCTGCCCAGCCCCGAACGCACGGCCGGCCTGACGCCGGGGATCGCCCTGCACGCCCTGAGCTCGGTACTGGCCTTCGCCGTGCTGGCCATCGCCGCCGTCCAGGCGGTGCTGCTGGGCCTGCAGAACCAGGCGCTGCGCCATCATCACACCCGCGGCATCGTCCAGGCCCTGCCGCCCCTGACCACCATGGAGCGGATCCTCTTCGAGCTGATCTGGGCCGGCCTGGCCCTGCTGACGATGTCGATCGCCAGCGGCTTCTTGTTCGTCGAGAACATGTTCGCCCAGCACCTGGCTCACAAGACCATTCTCTCGCTGGCCGCCTGGGTGATCTTCTCGGTGCTGCTGTTCAGCCACCACCGGCTGGGCTGGCGCGGCATGCGCGCGGTGCGCTGGACCCTGGGCGGCTGCGCCGTGCTGCTGCTGGCCTACTTCGGCAGCAAGTTCGTGCTGGAGGTCGTGCTGAGCCGTGGCTGAGCCGGCGACCCCGGACGCCTTGACACTGCCGTGTCGAGTCCCTACAACTCGAGCCTGATACGCCATTGAGGATGCTTCGACTTGAGCGACGACTTCCCGCTGGGATTGCTGTTCGGCCTACTGTTCCTGCTCATCTGTCTATCCGCCTTCTTCTCCAGCTCCGAGACCGGCATGATGTCGATCAACCGCTACCGCCTGAGCCACCAGGCCAACAGCGGCGAGTCACGCGCCCTGCGGGTGGTCCGACTGCTGTCGCGACCCGACCGCTTGATCGGCGTGATCCTGATCGGCAACAACCTGGTCAACAACCTGGCCGCCGCCATCGCCACCGTGCTGGCGATCCACTTCTTCGGTGAGGTCACCGGCCCGGCCGTCGCTCCCCTGATCCTGACCATCGTGATCCTGATCTTCGCCGAGGTCACGCCCAAGACCTACGCCGCCGTGAGGCCCGAGCGCATCGCCTACCCCGCCTCGCTGGTGCTGGAACCGCTGCTCAAGCTGCTCTATCCGCTGGTGTGGCTGGTCAACGCCATCTCCAACGGCCTGCTGCGCCTGCTCGGCGTCAAGAGCATCGAGGGCGGCGGCGACAACCTGACCCGCGACGAGCTGCGCACCGTGGTGCACGAGGCCGGCACCCTGATCCCCCATCGCCACCAGGCGATGCTGCTGTCGATCCTCGACCTCGAGAATGTCACCGTGAACGACATCATGGTCCCGCGTCACGAGGTGATGGGCATCGACCTCGACGACGACCTGGAGGAGATCCTGACCCAGATCCGCACCAGCCAGCACACCCGGGTGCCGGTCTACAAGGGCGACATCAACAACATCATCGGTATGCTGCACCTGCGCAACGCGGCGCGCTTCCTCTCCCGCCAAGAGGTGACCAAGGCCGCCATCGTGCAGGAGGCCCGGGAGCCCTACTTCATTCCCGAGTCCACCCCCCTGCATACCCAGCTGCTCAATTTCCAGAAGCAGAAGCGCCGGATCGGCATCGTGGTCGACGAATACGGCGACGTGGAGGGCCTGGTGACCCTGGAGGACATCCTCGAGGAGATCGTCGGCGAATTCACCACCGACGTGGCGGGCCAGGATCAGGAGATCCACCTGCAGGACGACGGCAGCCACGTCATCGACGGCACCGCCAACATCCGCGACATCAACAAGACCCTGGGCTGGCAACTGCCCACCGATGGCCCCAAGACACTCAACGGCCTGATCCTCGAGCACCTGGAGTCCTTTCCCGACGGCGCCGCCTGCCTGCAGATCGGCAACGTGAGAATGGAGATCCTCGAGGTGCGCGACAACCTGATCACGGCCGCCCGCTGCTGGACGCCGACACGCCGCCCCACCAGGCAGCGCTAGTCAGCGCTGCGAGAGGGCGTCGCACGACCGTCGCTCGACCCACTGGTCGGCCTGCGCCTTGAGGGAGCGCACCCTGGCCTCGACCCGGGGACGGCTGGCCTCATGGGGCGCCAGGGGCTCGCCGAAGTAGAGCGCCACCCTGGCCCGGAAACGTCGCGGCGGCTTGCTCAGCGCACGGCCGCCATGGTGCGAGGTCCAGGACCCCCACAGGCCGGACAGCCCCACGGGAATCACCGGCACCGGGTCCCGGGCCAGGATCAGTTCCAGGCCACGCCGAAAGGGCTGGACCTCGCCGTCCGGGGTCAGCCGCCCCTCGGGAAACAGCATCACCACCTCGCCCTCGGCCAGCGCCCGGCTGACCTGCTCCAGGGCCCGGCGGATATTGCCCGGATCGCGCCGCTCCGACTCCACCGGGATGGCCCCCACCAGCCGGAACAACCAGTTGAGCCAGGGCGAATCATAGATCGGCTTGTCCATCAGGAAGCGCAACGGTCGGCGGCTGGCACCACCGATCACCAGGGCGTCCATGAAGCTGACATGATTGCAGACCACCACCGCGGGACCGCGGGCGGGAATGTGGCCCTGGCCTCTCAGGCGCAGGCGATAGAGCAGGCAGACCACCAGAAAGACCAGCCGACGGACGAGCGGCCGCGGTTTCCGGACCAGTCCCCAGCTCCCCGCCAGCAGGGAGCCGGTGGCCACCAGCCACATCAGATTCGTCACGTCACGTCGGGTCTGTGTTTCAGGCCGGCGAGGGTGGTGTGGAGCAGTTGATCGAGCAGCTCGCCAACCTCCAGCTGCTGCCCCTGCCAGTAGCCGAGCCGCTCGTTGAGGCCAAGCTGCACCAGGCCATGGACGCTGCCCCAGAGGGTGCGTCCCAGCCGGCGGGCCTCCTGGTCGTCCAGCGCCGGCTGGTACTCCCTGAGGGTGGCCTCGACGCGCAGGAACAATCCCTCGATCATGTCGCTCTGGCGCTGGTCGAGCTCACCCTCCTGGGCCAGGGGGTAGTCGAACAGCAGCTGCCAGCGGAAGGCGTCGCGCTGGGCGAACTGCCAGTAGGCACGGGCCAGCGCCTTGAGGCGCTGTTCCGGGGCGGCGCTCTCGGTCAGCGGCTCGATCACGGCACGCAGGCGAGCCAGGGTCTCGATGTTGACGTGCTGGAGCAGGTTGCTGAAGCTGCCGTAGAGCTTGAGCAGGGTACTGGGAGCACAACCGACCTCGCGCGCCAGGGCGCGCAGCGACAGCGTGTGCGCAGGGTTCTCCTGCAGCCAGGCATCACATGCCGCCATGACCTGGGCATGTAGCGCCTCGGGCGCGTGCTGTCTGGGACGGGCCATCGGATTCCTCGCAAGATGGTGGCGGGCGGTACTCGGCTTGCCCACCTAGGATAGCGCAGATCGAACACTGTTTTCGACAGCTTATCCATCCCTCGGACAAACGCAAGTCCATGACGGGATCGCCGCCGATTCGGCGCTTTTCTCGCCCGTTCGACTTGGGTACCCTGTCGCTCCATCACCCGCGGAGTGTCCATGGCCGGCCGACTGCACATCGCCTCTCTCGATCTCGAATGCCTGCTGCCCGGCCTGGAGGTCGATGCCCCCCTGGTGACCAGCCCCAACCTGGCCCCGCGACGGCCGCTCTCGGCGATCCGCCTGGAAGCCGACCGGCCGCACCTCTCCCGGCTGTTCTGGGGCCTGACGCCGCCCTGGCTCGAGGTGCTCGACCGCGCGCCTCACTGCGCCCGGGCGGAGTCGCTGGAGGCGCGCCCCATGTTCCGCGAGGCCTTCCTCGCCCGCCGCTGCCTGGTGCCGGTCAGTGGCGTCTACGCCTGGCGAGTCCAGGCGCGCTTCAAGCAACCCTTCCTGGTGACCCGGGTCGACCGGGGCCCGTTGCTGCTGGCGGGACTCTGGTGCCGCTTCCATACCAGCCTGGTCGAGCACACGGATTCCCTCGCGCTGATCACCGTGCCCACCAACGCCCTGCTCGCCCCCCTCACCGATCGCCTGCCGGGAGTGATCGCGCCCGGCGACGGCCGGCGCTGGCTCGACCCACGGACACCGCCCGGGGAAGCGAGGGCGCTGCTGACCACCGCCCCCATGGAACTGTTGGGCGCCTTTCCGGTATCAAGACGTGTCAATGATCCCGCGCACCAGGACCCGGCCTGCGCCTACCCCACCGGCCCCATGCTGCGCCGGAACCCCCGATAAGGAGAGATGATGTCCATCGCCGCCCTCAGCGCCATTGCCGCTTGCCGTGCCAGCGCCCGACGGCCAGCACGTCCGCTCGGCCTGCTGGCCCTGGCCGGCGCCCTGCTGTTCGCCCTGCCCTTCACCTCGGCCGTGGCCCGTGAACCGGCCCCCGAGCCGGAGGCCGTCGCCGAGGTCACCACGCCCCTGACCAGCCCCCACGACGCCCGGGACTATCGCGTGCTGACCCTGGAGAATGGCCTCACCGCCCTGCTGGTCAGCGATCCCGAGGCCGACAAGGCCGCCGCCTCGATGAACGTGGGCGTGGGTAGCGCCCAGGACCCGGACGATCTGGCCGGCCTGGCCCACTTCCTCGAGCACATGCTGTTCCTCGGCACCGATGCCTTCCCCGAACCGGACGCCTACCAGGCCTACATCTCGCGCCACGGCGGCACCCACAATGCCTTCACCGCTCCCCAGGACACCAACTACTTCTTCGACATCGAGCCCGAAGCGCTGCCCGGTGCCCTGGACCGCTTCAGCCGCTTCTTCGTCGCGCCGCTGTTCAACGCCGACCAGCTCGAGAGCGAGCGCAACATCGTCCACTCCGAGTACATGGCGCGCATCCGCGATGACGGCCGCCGCGAGAACGACGTACTCAACCAGCTGCTCAACCCGGCGAACCCCACCACCGGCTTCGCCGTGGGCAGTCGCGATACCCTGGCCAGCCCGCCCGAGGGAGAAGCCTCCCTGCGCGACAGGGTGATCGACTTTTATACCCGTCACTACGACGCCAACGTCATGCACCTGGCGCTGATCGCCCCCCGCCCCCTGGACGACCTGGAGGCACTGGTGACCGAGCGCTTCGCCGAGATCGCCGACCGCGGGCTGTCGCGCCCGGAGATCGAGGCACCGCTGGTCGTGGAAAGCAGCCTGCCGCGACGCGTCGAGGTCCAGTCGGTGCGGGACAGCCGTCAGCTGCGCTTCCTGTTCCCCGTGCCCGACCCGATTCGGGAGTACCGCCACAAGCCCGCCGACCTGCTCGCCCACCTGCTCGGCCACGAGGGCGTCGGCAGCCTGCTCGCCGTGCTGCGCGAGGCGGGCTGGGCCGACGGCCTCGCCGCCGGCGTCACCCGCGGCGACGGTCACCACGCCCTGTTCAGCGTCGACATCAGCCTGACCCCGACCGGAGCCGAGCGACTCGACGAGATCGAGGCGACCCTGTTCGCGGCCATCGCGCAGATCCGTGAAGCGGGCCTCGACCCCTGGCGCTACGACGAACAGGCCCGGCTGGCCGAGCAGCAGTTCCGCTTCCAGCAGCACGGCTCGCCGCTCAATGGCGCCATGCGGCTGGCGATGAACCTGACCCACTTCCCGGTGGAGGACGTGCAGTACGCCCCCTACCGCATGGACGGCTTCGACCGGGCGGCGACCGAGCGCTACCTCGACGCCCTGCGCCCCGACCGGCTGATTCGCCTCTACAGCGCCCCGGACGTGGAGGGTGAGCAGGTCTCGCCCTGGTTCAATGCGCCCTGGCGCGAGGTCGGCGACGACGAGCTGACCGAGGCCCGCCCCCTCGCCGGCCTCGCGCTCCCTGCCCCCAACCCCTATATCGCCGAGGACGTGACGCTGCTCGAGGAGCAGCACGACAAGCCCAGCCTGGTGATCGACGAGGCGGGCTTCGCCCTCTGGCACATGAGTGACGCCACCTTCGACACGCCCAAGGTGGAGTGGCGCTTCAGCCTGCAGCACCCCGAGGCCTCGGCGACTCCCCGGGAGGCCGCCCTGGCCCGGGTACTGGCCGGCTGGCTGGGTGACAGCCTCAACGAGGCCCTCTACCCGGCCCGGCTCGCTGGCCATCACTTCGAGGCCTACGCCCACGCCCGCGGCATCACCCTGTCGTTCTCCGGTTGGCGCGACCGTCAGGACCAGCTGATGCACCGTGTGCTGGCACAGCTCCAGAGTGGCGAGATCGATGCCGCGACCTTCGAGCGCGTGCGCTACCGCCTGCAACGGGAGTGGCGCAACGCGCCCCAGGCCGCGCTCCATCGCCAGGCCCATCGCACCCTCGCCGAGGCCCTGGTACGCCCCCAGTGGCCCACCGATGCCCTGCTCGAGGCGAGCCGGGAGCTCGAGGTCGACGACCTGCACGACTACCGCGAGGCCTTCCTCGCCGAGCTGCGCCTCGAGGCCATGGCGGTGGGCAACCTGGATGCCGAGCTGGCGACCCGCGAGGCCCGCCTGGTGGCCGAAGCCCTCGCGCCCCGCCTGCCGGAGGAGCGGATTCCCGACCTGGTGCCACTGCGCGCCGATTCCGACCTGCCGGCGCTGGTGCCCGTCACCACTCGCCAGGAGTCGCTGGTGCTGCGCTACCTGCAGGGCCCGGATCGGTCGCTGGAGAGCCAGGCGCGGCTGGCCGTCCTGGGCCAGTTGATCGACACGCCCTTCTACCAGCGGCTGCGCACCGAGGAGCAGCTCGGCTATGTGGTCAACGCCGGCTACTCACCGCTGATGGATGCGCCCGGCATCGGCCTGCTGGTGCAGTCTCCCGACACCGAAAGCGAGGCGATCCAGGCCCGCATCGATGCCTTCCTCGACGATTTCGAGGGACGGCTCGAGGCGCTCGACGACGCTGACCTGGCCCCCTATCGCCAGGCCGTCCATGCTGGGCTGATGCAGCGCGACACCAGCCTCTCGGCCCGCGCCTCCCGGCTATGGCAGGCGATGTCCTTCGGCGATACCGGGTTCGACCGCCGCGAGCGGCTCGCCGAACGAGTCCTGTCGGTCACCGCCCGGGACCTGCGTGAGGCCTGGTCGCGGCTGCGCGAGGCCGCCGTGGCCAACGTCACCTTCGACCCGGGCGACGAGCCCAGCGACGTGGCCGAACTGACCCGCCACCTGGCCCCGCTTCCCGAGGCCGACGACTGACTGATAATAGTGAGGGGTGAGAGGCAAGGAGTGAGGGGCGCCGGGGCAAGCCGGGAGGAGACCATATAGGGTTTACGGCGCCTCCTTGCTGGCCTGCCGCCGGATCAGCCCCGAGCCCTATCATCAAGCATCGAAGGCCTGGGGCGGCATGATCGCCTCCACATGCATCACCAGCTCCTCGAGGACCTGCCGGTCACGGTCGGACAGCGGGACGCCATTGAGCCGCTCGATCTCCCGGGCGAAGTCCTTGAGCGTCAGGCTCGAGAGGGCCGGATCGTTCATCCGAGCCCAGCGGAAGGCCTCCCACTGGACCTGCTCCTCGCTCTCGAGGGTCTCGGGATAGCTGCGCGCCCGGTAGCGGAACAGCATCTCCTCGAGGCGCGGGTCCTGGAAGGCGAAACGCGCGCCGACCAGCTCCCAGGGGTCGGTCTCGCGTACCCGCTGCATCTGCTGGCGATCCGAGGGCGAGAAGAAACCGCCGGCATAGAGCATCAGGTCGGGGTCACGGGGGCCGTCCGGGGGCGGCTCGGCGAACACCTCGGCGACCCGGGCGGCGACCTCGGGCCGGGCGGACAGGAGCTTCCAGTGCTGGCGGCAGGCGGCCACGTCCAGCCCCAGGCGAGCGACGATCTCGCCGTAGTCGCCCTTGGCAGGGCCGTCCACGTCCTTCAGGGCGCTGGCCGGGAAGAGCACCGGGCACTTGTTGATATGGATCACCTTGAGCGGGATGCGCTCGGCCCCCTCGGCCAGGTCGTCGTTGCTGACGAAGACCCGCTGGCGGATCTGCTCGGCACTGAGGTCGAACAGCGGGGAGGGATCCATCGAGAGATCATAGACGATCACCCCGTTGGGGTTGCTCGGGTGCTCGGCCAGCGGCATCACCAGGGCGCTGCAGGCGCGGCTCGCCGGGTAGCGACGCGAGATGTGCAGCACCGGCTTGCGGCCCGGCACGTCGAGCAGCTTGGCCACCTGGCGCTTGCCGCGCAGCCCCAGCAGGTAGTCGAAGAGCTTCGGGTTGCGGGATCTCAGCAGCCGTGCCAGGGCGATGGTGGCACGCACGTCGGCCAGGGCGTCGTGGGCGCCGGCATGCTCGATGCCGTTGGCGGCGGTGAGGGCCTCGAGCCGGAAGCTGGGAGCGCCATCGTCGCGCTTCGGCCATTCGATGCCGGCCGGGCGCAGGGCGTGGAAGGCACGCACCACATCGATCAGGTCCCAGCGGGAGTTGCCATTCTGCCACTCCCGGGCGTAGGGATCGAGCAGGTTGCGGTAGAAGAGGTGGCGGCTCACCTCGTCATCGAAGCGCATGCTGTTGTAGCCCAGGGCACAGGTGCCCGGCTCACTCATCAGCGCCTGGATACGGCCGGCGAACTCGGCCTCGGGCAGGCCACGGCGACTGGCCTGCTGGGGCGTGATGCCGGTGATCAGGCAGGCCTGCGGGTGGGGCAGGAAGTCATCGGCCGGCTTGCAGAACCACGTCACCGGCTCGCCGATCTCGTTGAAATCGGCATCGGTGCGGATGGCCGCGAACTGGGAGGGGCGATCGCGGCGCGGGTCGGCACCGAAGGTCTCGTAGTCGTGCCACAGGAAGGTCAACGGGGCGGCATGAGGCGGCGCCATGAGCGAGGTCTCTCCGAACGGTGCAGGCATGAAGGGAACAGCCTAGCACAGCCTCGCCCGCCTCTCAGCCGGCTCGATGCTCAGGCCCTGGGCAGGGTGACGTTCAGCTCCAGCACCGAGCAGTTGTCCTCGCTGTCGAGACTGATGTTGATGGCATCGTCGTCGACCTGGACATAGCGGCGGATCACTTCCAGCAGTTCCTTCTCCAGCATCGGCATGTAGTCCGGCTGTCCGCGCTGGCTGCGCTGGTGGGCGACGATGATCTGCAACCGCTCCTTGGCGACCGACGCGGACTTCTTGCGCTCTCTCTTCAGGAACTCGAGCAACTTCACCGGCGACCTCCTCCGAACATTCGGCTCAACAGGCTCTTCTTCTGGTACTCGTGGAAGCGCAGCGGGACCTCCTCACCGAGCAGGCGGGCCACGGTATCGGTATAGGCCTGGCCGGCGTCGCTGTCGGCATCGTGGGTGACCGGCACCCCCTGGTTCGAGGCCCGCAGCACCGCCTCGGACTCGGGAATCAGCCCGAGCAGGTCGATGGCCAGGATCTCGCGGATGTCCTCGAGGTTGAGCATGTCCCCCAGGTCGACCCGCGTCGGGTTGTAGCGGGTGATCAGCAGGTGCTCGCGGATCGGGTCCTCGCCGCGCTCGGCCCGTCGCGTCTTGGACGACAGCAGCCCCAGGATGCGGTCGGAATCGCGCACCGAGGAGACCTCCGGGTTGGTCACCACGACCGCCTCGTCGGCGAAGTACATCGCCAGCTGGGCGCCGCGCTCGATGCCCGCCGGGGAGTCGCAGAGGATGTAGTCGAAGTCCTTGCCCAGGGTATTGAGCACCTTCTCGACCCCCTCCAGGGTCAGGGCATCCTTGTCGCGGGTCTGGGAGGCCGGCAGGATATGCAGGTTGTCGACCCGCTTGTCGCGGATCAACGCCTGGTTGAGCCCCGCCTCACCCTGGATGACGTTGACCAGGTCATAGACCACGCGCCGCTCGCACCCCATGATCAGGTCGAGGTTGCGCAGCCCCACGTCGAAGTCGATGACCACGGTCTTGTTGCCTCGCAGTGCCAGGCCAGTGGCAATGGCTGCCGCACTTGTTGTCTTGCCGACCCCCCCCTTGCCGGAGGTCACAACGATGATCTTGGCCAAGTTACGCTTCCTGTCAGTCATGGTGGAAATAAGGAAAAAAGAGACGTCGATACGCCGCCGGCCGGACACGGCGGAACAGGCTCAGGTCAGCGTTGTGATGCCCAGCTGATTGTCGGTCAGGCGCACCTGAACGGCCGTGCCCAGCAGGCGGGGGTCGATGTCCTCGAGTCGCTTGTAGTTGCCGGCCACCGAGAGCAGCTCGGCGTGCAGTTCGCGACAGAAGATGCCGGCCTGGAGGTCGCCGTGGATTCCCGCCAGGGCCCGGCCACGCAGGGCGCCGTAGACATGCACGCTACCGGCGGCGAGCACCTCGGCACCGGCATTGACGGCCCCGATCACCACCAGGTCGCCCTCCGGGGCCGTCACCTGCTGGCCGGAGCGTACCGTGCCACGGTAGATGCGGCCGCTGCTGCCCTTCACTGGGGGCGCCTCCTGCTCCGCCCCCTCGCCCGCCTCCGGCTCGGCAGGCGTCGGCTCGTCGGGTGCCACGCTCTCCAGCGACCGGGGCCGACTCGCCTCCTGGGGCGGGAACCAGCCCAGCCCAAGCGCCCAGGCCGACTGCTTGACCGGATCGGGGCCGCCGCGCACCGCCACGGGCAGCAGCTTGTGGGCCCGGCAGACCGCACAGATGCGCTCCAGGGCCAGGTGCGGCTCGTCGAGCTTCTCGACGTTGAGCACCACCGGAGTATGCTGGAAGAAGGCCGGAGACTGACTGAGCTTGCCGGCGAGCTGCTCACGGATGCGCTCGGGGTCGGCGCTGGCCAGCTCCATGACCGTCATCGGCAGCATGCCTCCCTTGAAGGTGAACGCCATGCTGTCCCTGTCCACTTTGAGACTCATTGCCGAACTCCACGTCGGGTGATGGTCGGGGTACCTGGTCAAAGCTAAGCGAGTGACTCGTCCCCTGCAACTGATCATAAGCTCAGCGACCTCCGGTTGTCAGTGTCTCCAGTCGGCCACACCCGACATCTGCCGCGGGCTTTTCCGCAGGCGCGACGCATGGTTAGATACATTCATGGCCTGCGGCCGCGTGTCGCCACCGATGCCAACAACAAGATCGCTTGCGCCTGCCTCTCGGCGCTTCCATGTCAGGATGGTCAATGTCTGGACTCCTTCGTCGCCTCTTTTCTCCTCGCTGGCAACACCCCGACCCCGGGGTTCGCCGCCAGGCCGCCGACCGCCTCGACCCGTCGCGTCCCGAACAGCGCCAGGCCCTCGAACGGCTGGCCCGGGATGCCGACCCGGGCGTCCGCCAGGCCGCCCTGGCGCGCCTCGATGACCCCGAACGCCTGTTGGCCCTGCTCGACGAGGGCTCCTCTCCCGAGCTGCATGCCCGTCTCGTCGCGCTGCTGACGGGCCGCCAGGGCGACCTCGAGCTGGCGACCCGCATCGCCCTGACCGAGCGCCTCGATGCCGACACCCTGCTAAGCGAGATCGCCCTGCAGGGCGACAACCAGCAGCTACGCCTGGCTGCCCTGGCCCGCCTCGAAGGCGAGGATGCCCTGATTCGCCAGGCCTGCGACAACGGCATCGCCGCCGTGCGCCATGCCGCCGCGGCCCGGGTCACCAGCGAGGCCGGCCTGGCCAGGCTGGTCCAGTCGGCCCGTCGCGACCGCCAGGTGATGCGCCAGGCCCGCGAGCGCCTCAACCGGCTGCGAGCCGATGCCGCCTCGCTGGCCGCCGTCCGTGAACGCCGCGAGGCACTGCTCGAAACGCTGGAGCGACATGCCCAGTCCGCCTGGGAACCGCTCTATGCCGGCCGCTTCCGCCACCTGGTGCGCGAGTGGAGCGCCCTGGGGGACCTGCCCGATGCCAGCCAGGAGCAACGCTACCAGGACGCCTGCCTGCGCTGTCGCAAGGTGATCGGCGACCACGAGGCCCAGCAGCTCTCCCGGGCAGCCGACCACCAGCGTCGCGAGGATGCCGACCAGAACCGCGAGGCCCTGGTGGAAGCTCTGGAGGAGAGCCTCGACGCCCTCACCCGCAGCGAGCGGATCACCGAACAGGACATCGCCAGCCTGCGCGCCCAGAAGCGGTTGCTGGCCAACCGCTGGCAGACCCTCTCCGACCATCACCTGGCCGAGGAGTCGCTGCGCCGCCGCTATGATGCGGCCCTGGCCGGCTACGAACGCATTGCCCAGGCCTGGGTCAGGTTCGAGGAGCGGGCCGCGGACCTCCGTCAGGCCCTGACCGATGGCGACGACGAGCGCCTGGCCGCCCTGGTCGAGGCCAGCGGCTGGCCCGACGACCTGGCCCCCGCACCGCTCCTGCAGCAGGCCCGCCAGCGACTCGCCGCCAAGCCTGCCGACGACGACCTGGAGAGCCGCCTGGCCCGCTTCACCGACGACCTGGCCCAGCTCGAGTGCCTGCTCGAGAGTGGCGCCTTCAAGGGCGCCAGCCGCCTTCACCAGCGCCTGCGCCAGCAGGCCGACCACCTGCCCGAGGCACGCATCCGGCCCCAGCTGGCAACCCTCAAGCGCCTCGCGGCCCGGCTGGCCGAGCTTCGCGACTGGCGGGGCTTTGTCGCCGGTCCCAAGCGCGACCAGCTGTGCCAGGCCATCGACGCCCTGGCCGAGGACACCTCGCTGGCCGACGCCGAGCTCGACCGCCGCCACCGTCAACTGATCAAGGAGTGGAAGTCACTGGGTGACGCCGCCGCCAACCGCCAGCAAGCCGCCAGCTTCCGAGCCGCCTCGGACCGTATCCATGAGCGCCTGGCGCCCTGGCGCAAGCGCCTGGACGCCGAGCGGGCCCGCAATCTGGAGGCCCGTGAGGCGCTCTGCGAGCAGCTCGAGACGCTGCTCGCCCAGCCCGCCAGCGAGGCCGACCCGGACGCGCTGCGCCAGATCCGCGACAAGGCGCGGGAACAGTGGCGCCGCAGCTCCCCCGTCCCGCGCGACAGCGCCGAGGCCATCGGACGCCGCTTCGGCCGCATCCGTCACGAGCTGCAGGCGCTGATCGATCGCCGGGCCGAAGAGGTTGCCGGGGCCAAGCGTCAACTGATCGAGCAGGCCCGGGCCCTGCTCGAAGGCGACCAGCCCGCCACCCGCCGTGCCGAGCAGGCCAAGGCGCTGCAGCGACGATGGCGAACGCTGGGCCGCGCCCCGCGGGGAGAGGAGCAGGCCCTGTGGCGAGAGTTCCGCAGCCTGTGTGACGGCATCTTCGCCAGCCGCGAGGCCGAGCGCGACGACCGCGCCCAGCAGGCCCGGGAGCGCCTGGAAGCGATGCAGGCACTGATCGACCACCTCGACGCCTGGCACCCGACCGACAGCCGCGACGCCCAGGTACTGGAGCGGGCCATCCAGGAGGCTGCCGCCCTGGAGCCACTGCCCTCCGGCCGCCGCACCGAGGGCATGCGCCGGCGCTGGACGGGCATCGTCCGGGCACGCCGCGAGCGCCTGGCTCGCCTGGCGGTGCTCGAGGAGGTGAACCGGTGGCGCGACGTCCAGCCGCTGCTGGCGCGCCACCTGGAGGCCGATGCCGCCAGCCTGGCCGGGGAGGCGTGCCATGACGTCGAGCCACCGGCGGAAGTACCCCTGCCCGAGGACATGCGCCAGGCTCACGCCCAGCGCAATGCGGCACGCCGCCAGCCCGGCGACCCGGCGGAGATCGAGGAGCGGCTCACCCGCCTGCGGGTGCATCTCTCGCTGCTTGCGGTCGGTCGGGTCAGCCACCGCGACGACCCGTTGCGCCTGGCGATCCAGGTCGAGCGGCTCAACGAGAACCTCGGGCGAGAGCCGTCCCGGGCCGAGGAACTCCACGGCGTGCTGCGCGAACTGCTGGCCACCGGGCCGGTGCCCCCGGCCCTCTGGGCCCGGGAGGTCGGCGAATTCGACCGCATGCTGGAGAGCCTGACCCATCTACCCCCGCCCTGAGCCTCCCGGCCGGGGCCATGAACACGAAAGCGCGAGGCATCGGCCTCGCGCTTTCAGCTTGTCCCCCAGCCCGCCACCGGGATCGCCGGCGACGGAGGCGGTCACGACGGGCGGGCGGTCAGCCCATGAACTGGCCGCCGTTGATATCGATGTTGGCGCCGGTGATGAAGCCGGATTCCTTGTGGGCGAGGAAGGCGACCAGGCGGCCGATCTCCTCGGGCGTCCCGTAACGCTTGACCGGGATGGCCTCGCGGATCGCTTCACGCACCTTCTCGGGGATCTTCATGATCATGTCGGTGGCGATATAGCCGGGTGACACCGTGTTCACGGTGATCCCCTTGGTGGCGGTCTCCTGCGCCAGCGACATGGTCAGGCCGTGCATGCCAGCCTTGGCGGCGGCGTAGTTGACCTGGCCGAACTGCCCTTTCCGGCCATTGATGGAGGAGATGTTGATGATCCGGCCGTAGCCCTCCTCCAGCATGTCCTCGATCACGCTACGGCAGGTGTTGAAGACACTGTTGAGGTTGGTGTCGATGACCTCGCGCCACTGCTCGGCGGTCATCTTCTTCAGGGTGCCGTCACGGGTGATGCCGGCACAATTGACCAGCACACTGACGGGACCATGGGTTTCGCGAATCTCCTTTATCCCTGCCATGCAGGAATCGTAGTCGGTGAGGTCGATGCCGGACAGCGCAATGTTCTCGTAGCCGTCGGCCTTCTGGGTCTCGAGCCAGGCTCTGGCCTTCTCCGGGTTGTGATATCCCGCGATCACCGTGAAGCCCTCGGCGGCCAGCGAACGACAGATCGCTGTCCCGATACCACCGGTGCCACCGGTGACCCAGGCGACGGGTGCTTGGTTGGTCATTGACTACCTCCCTGATATTCGTGGCGCCTTGTCTGGCACAGGCCGGGGATGGCCCAGTGCCAGCATGCTTGTCTCGATTGTCGTCTTCATGACAATCGCCAGCAGTATGGACCAGGACAAGCACTACGGACGAGCGTTTGAAATCGCCTCTTGACCCAGGCCGTGGAGCCTGTAGAATACGCCTCACGTTGATGCGGGGTGGAGCAGTCTGGTAGCTCGTCGGGCTCATAACCCGAAGGTCATCGGTTCAAATCCGGTCCCCGCTACCATCTTCGAAGAAAAAGGCCAGAACCAACCGGTTCTGGCCTTTTTCATGCCTACGGTAGACCTTCTGGTAGCTCGTCGGGCTCGGCTCTCTACAACCCCAGGAAGGTCATCGGCTCAAGTCCGGCCATGCTACCTCTCCCCCTCCCCCTTGATGACGGCCGCCATGCCCAGCCGGCCGACGCCCGGCAGCTTGAGCGCCGGGCGCCGCACGTCCACTCCCAGCGTGAGCCCCAGCAGGTTGAGCTCGAGCCCCTCGTCACGCCCCAGGGTCACCCCCAGCACGCCACCCAGCGAGGCCGTCGTGCCACGCCCGCCCGGCGCCGAGGCCAACACCCCATCGAACAGATAGTCCTTGCCCACCGCAGTCACCGGGAACACCACCTCGAGCCCCGGCACCTCGCGGGCCACCCAGGCCGTGAAGCTGTTGCTGTTGGGCCCCGGCCAGGCACGATAGCGCAACGGCGCCGGATAGGCCGCCACCGCCACTTCAATTTCCCCGATCATCGCCGCGGCCGCCTCGCCGCGATAGTCGGCCAGCAGCACCGGGGCATTGCCGTACCAGACACGGTCGGGGGTGGTGGTCGACTGCGACACCAGGGCGGGCCGGCGCCAGCTCAGCACATGATGCAGGCGATACGCCTCGGCACCGGCCTCCCGCGTGGCGATCCAGGTGTGTACGCCGAAGGCACCACGCCAGCCCCAGGTACGCGCCGCGTAGACCTGCACCACCGCCGCGGGGGCCTCGGCCGCCGTCGGCGCCAGCCCCGCCGGCTCCCGACTCGCCGAGGCCCAGTGGCCTCCGCCATCGACCCGCTCGGTGGCCAGCATCCACAGGGGACCCGCCAGCAGCAGTGCCAATACCAGCCCCAAGCCGGCCGCCAGGCGCAGGATTCGTCGCATCGATGGTATGCTCCCCTTGAAGTCCCGGCCCGCTACCCGCATCTCCGGAGTAAATTCACTCTGACCCAAGGCCACTGACCATGTCCATCGTCGACCCCCGCACCGGCGAACCGCTCGCCGTCGACACCGCCTCCGGCGACAGCCCCGACCCGACGTCGAGCCGTCCTGATGCCGAGGTGATCATCGACGTAGACCGCGACAACATCCAGCAGCTGCTCGAGCTCTCCATGCAGGTGCCGGTGCTGCTCGACTGCTGGGCACCCTGGTGCGAGCCCTGCAAGAACCTGATGCCGGTACTCGAGAAGCTGGCCCGCGAATACCAGGGCACCTTCATCCTCGCCAAGCTGAACATCGACGAGAACCAGGAGATCGCCGCCCAACTCGGCGTGCGCTCGGTGCCGGACGTCAAGCTGATCAGCCAGGGTGGCCTGGTCGACCACTTCCAGGGCGCCCTGCCCGAGAAGCAGATCCGCGAATGGCTCGGCCGCTATATCCCGGCCCCGGAGGATGTCCCGCCGAGCCCCGAGGAACAGGCCGCCGAGGCACTCGCCACCGGTGACGCCGCCACCGCCCGGGCACTTTACGAGCAACTGGTGCAGCAGAATCCCCAGCACTCCCCCTATCAGGTGGAGCTGGCCCGCGCCCTGGTGGCCGAGGGCAAGGCCGAGGATGCCAAGGCGCTGCTCGACAACCTGCCGCCGGAGGAGCGAGACGCCGCCCCGGCCCGGGGCGTGCGCGCCAGCATCGAGTTCGGCGAGGAGGCGCCCTCGGCGGCGGAGCTGGCGGCCCTCGCGGGCCGTGACGACAGCGAGGCGCGTTTCAAGCGCGCCCTGCGCCAGGTCGCCGATGGCGACTACGAGGCCGGCCTGGAGTCGCTACTGGCGCTGATGAAGGCCGACCGTGCCTACGGCGACGATGCCGCGCGCAAGACCCTGCTGCGAGTCTTCGACGCCCTGGGCGCCGATCACCCGCTGACGGTCACCTATCGTCGTAAGCTCTTCGCGCAGCTCTACTGAGCGTCTCCGGGGCGAGGTCTCGCCCTGGGGGTCAGCCTCTCAGCACCCGGTCGAGACGGTCCAGTGCCGCGCCCAGCTGGGAGGCGGTAGTGCCGAAGTTGAGCCGCACGAAGCCCGGCCAGCCGAAGCCGGCCCCCTCCGAGAGCGCCACCCCGGCCCGCTCCAGCAGCACCTGCTTGGGCGAACCGTCATGCCCTGCCAGGCCGTGTGCCTGGCGCAGGTCGAGCCAGGCCAGGTAGGTGGACTCCGGCGGGCTCATGGCCACGCCGGGCCACCGAGCCACCCGCTCCACCAGGGTCCGGCGGTGGCCGCGCAGCACCCCGAGCAGCGCCCGCCGCCAGGGGTCACCGTGGGCGTAGGCGGCCTCGGCGGCCACCAGCCCCAGGACATTGCCGTCCGGCTGCAGGCCGCGCACCATGGCGGCGAAGCGCCGCCGCAGCCCGGCATCGGGAATCACCGCGCAGGCGGTGGTGAGCCCCGCCAGGTTGAAGGTCTTCGACGGCGCCCACAGCGTCAGGATGCGCGAGGCGAGTTCCGGGAAGGCCGCCGCCAGCGGACGATGCCGCGCCCCCTCATCGAGCAGCAGGTCGCAGTGCAGTTCGTCGGAGACCACCAGCAGGCCTTGGCGTTCAACCAGCTCGGCTAGCCCGGCCAGCTCCTCCCGCGTCCAGACCCGCCCGGTGGGGTTGTGGGGCTGGCACCAGAGCAGCAGTCGCGTCTCGGGGGTGATGGCGGCTTCCAGCGCCTCGAGGTCGAGGCGCCAGGGCTCACCCGGCGAGGCCGGCTCACACAGCGCCGCCTGCTGGGGCAGCCGACCGGTGCGCTCGGCCACCTTGAGAAAGGGTGGATAGATGGGCGTCACCGTCAGCACGCCATCGCCCGGCTCGGTCAGCGCCAGGCTCGCCAGGTGCAGGGCAGGTACCACGCCGGGCAGCCACAGCTGCCACTCCGGCTCGATCGTCCAACCGTAGTGCGCGGCGCTCCAGGCACACAGGGTGTGGCGCAGCGAGTCGGGCACCAGGCCGTAACCGAAGACGCCATGGTCGACCCGGGCACGCAGCGCCTCGACCACCTCCGGGGGCGAGGTGAAATCCATGTCGGCGACCCACAACGGCAGCACCCCATCGCCGTAGTGATGCCACTTCTGCGATGGCCAGTCGCCCCCCTTCGGGTGGCGACGCTCCACCGGCGTGGCAAAATCATGATTCATGCGTACTCTCCCCAGTCACGACATCCAGGCCAGGACAACCATCAGATGAACGAGACCATGCCGCAAAGCGGCTTCTATGCCAAGGTACGCCGCGGGCTGCCGGCGCTGATCGGCCAATGGCAACGCCTGGGCCAGGGCGATGCGGACCGTCTGGCGCTGATCCTCGCCGAGACCGCCCGGGTGGCGAAGCTCGGCGAACCCGAGGCCACCCCGAGCGGCGCCACCCTGCTCGAGTGGAGCGCCCCCGATGCCGGCGACGCCATTCCGCTCTGGGCGGCACGCACCGCCACCTTCCTGCTGGTGCAGATGCCCGCCCGCCCGCTGCCCGCGAGTGACGACGAGGCCTGCGCCTGGGCCTACTGCTGGCTGCGCAACCGCGACTTCGATCGCTTCGAGACCGCCGAGTGCGCCCTGCCGGACCACCTGCGCAAGCCCCTGGCCACCGCCCTCAAGGCGGCATGGACCGACCGGCAGGGCCTGCGCCTGGTCTGAGCGGGCCGCCGACACTTGACCAAGCGCTTGCTAGGGATAAAGCTGTCCAACCGGATCCGACGACGATCCCCAGACAAGGAACTCCCCATGTTCGCACGCACCATCGAGCCCGCCTTCTATGACACCGATGCCCTGGGTCACGTCAACAACACCCGGCTGCCGGCCTGGTTCGAGCTGGCCCGCAACGACCTCTTCCGCCTCTTCACCCCGGACCTGGACCCGCGCAAGTGGCGCCTGATCATGGCGCGGATGGAAGTCGACTACCGGGCCGAGCTGCAGTACGGCAGCGAGATCGAGATCCGTACCTACGTCTCGCGCCTTGGCAACAGCTCCTTCACGGTGAGCCAGGAGGCTCGGCAGAATGGCCGGTTGACCAACCGGGGCCATACGGTGATGGTACACTTCGATCATCGGGCCAAGCGCGCCATCCCCATCGAGGGTGAGCTGCGCGAGGCGCTGGAGGCCCATCTGCAGGAGGAGCCCGCAGACGCATGACACCGGCGGTGAAGGCGCTGGAGAAGGCCGGAACGGCCTTTACGCTGGCCAGCTACGACCACGACCCACGCACCCCGGCCTACGGCGAGGAGGCCGCCCGTGCCCTCGGCCTGTCGCCCGACGAGGTGTTCAAGACCCTGCTCGCCCGCCTCGATGACGGCCGCCTGGTGGTGGCCATCGTGCCGGTCTCCGGCCAGCTCGACCTCAAGGCACTGGCCCGGGCCGCCGGGGCCCGCAAGGCCACCCTGGCCGAGGCGGAGGCGGCCGAGCGCGCCACCGGCTACCTGGTGGGCGGCATCAGCCCACTGGGGCAGAAGAAGCGCCTGCCCACCTACCTCGACGCCAGCGCCGAGGATTTCACGGCGATCCACGTCAGCGGCGGACGCCGCGGGCTGGAGATTCGCCTGGCGCCACAGGACCTGGCCCGCCTCACCGGGGCACGCCTGGTCGCCCTCGCCAGGACCTGAGCCCCCGGCGAGCCGAATGGCGCCCCGCGCTGTCCCATTGGTACGCCCCGGCATCACCGGGACACCCCCACAACAGGAGCCGGTCATGGCCATCCGCTACGACCTCTGGCTGGACCCCGACAACATCGCCCGCCACCGTGCCGTGGAGGCGGACCTGATCCGCTTCTTCATGGAGCGCTTCGCCGACTATCCGCACATTCGCTTGTTCGGCGCCGACCCTTACGATTATGATGCGCCATTCAACCGCCTCCATGACGCGCTGATGGCCAGGGCCAACGAGTACTGCGAGCGGCAATGGCGCTATGTGCCGACGCCCGAGCAGCTCACTCGCGCCTTCTTCCTGGCCGTCGGCCGTTCGAACAAGTTTGTACGGGACCCCGACGATGCTGATCCGCACCGATCAGACGCCTGACGAGCGCCAGCTGGCCATCATCGCCGAGCAGCTTGGCCGTGCCCCCAGAGGCATCGAGGCCGTCTCGGCCACCGACGGCGAAGGCACCCCGCTGGTGCTGCGCATGGCCCCCGTCGTCGACGGCAAGCCCTTCCCGACCCTCTACTGGCTCAGCTCCGAGCGCCTCAAGATCGAGCTCTCGCGCATCGAGGCCGCCGGGGTGATCAAGCGGCTCGAGACCCGCCTGCAGGACGACCCCGACTTCCTCGCCGCCTATCACCGCAGCCACCGCGACTATGTCGAGGCCCGCTGGCGCTTCATGAGCGACACCCAGGCAGCCGAGGTCATCCGCCTGGGCTACGATGGCGTGCTCAGGGAGCGCGGCATCGGCGGCATCGGCAACTGGGACCAGGTGCGCTGCCTGCACACCCAGTATGCCCACCACCTCTGCGGCGACAACGTCATCGGCCAGTGGCTGGATGCCGAGTACGGGGTCGCCGACTGCCTGCCCTGAACCATCCCCGCCGTCCCCGAACCCTAACCCCAAGACCCACTCCCCAGAGAAGGAGCCCCTGATGTACGTCGATACCCATGTGATTGCCAGTCTCGCCCTGATCGCCAGCATGGTGGTGATCACCGGCGTGGGCATCAAGCTGCTGCGCCAGGCCATGAAACGCGACGCGGCCAGCGGCTCGCGCTGAACACGGCCGTTTGCCAGCACATCGCCAAGGGCGCCATGACGGCGCCCTTCGCGTATCCAGGAGGGCGGGAAGGGTCACGGGCTTTCGGGACCACCGCCGCGGCGCTAGGATGGAGGCCTTGCCAAGGAGAAGAGCATGTCGAGATTCTGCGTCTACCTGGGGTCACGGGACGGCCGTGACCCGCACTTCCTCGAGGCCACTCGCCAGCTGGGTAGCGAACTCGCCCGTCGCGGCCACACCCTGGTCTACGGCGGTGCCCGCATCGGCCTGATGGGCGCCCTGGCCGATGCCGTCATGGCCGCAGGCGGCGAGGCGATCGGCGTGATGCCCGATCACCTGGTGGAGCGCGAGCAGGCCCACCACGGGCTCAGTGAGCTGATCCGGGTGCGCAACATGCACGAGCGCAAGGCGAACATGGCCGCCCATGCCGACGCCTTCATCGTGCTACCCGGTGGCATCGGCACCCTGGAGGAGTTCTTCGAGGCCTGGACCTGGCACTACCTGGGGCTGCACGACAAGCCGATCGGCGTGCTCGACACCGGTGGCTTCTATGCCCCGCTGCTGGCCTTCCTCGACAGCACCGTGGAACACGGCTTCCTCAACGGCCGCACCCGGGCCGAGCTGATCGATGCCACCGAGCCGGCCGCCCTGCTCGACGCCCTGGAAGCCCGCCTGACGACCACCGACTGAGCCACCGCTTTCGTTCATGCCAACCCGAGGAGCTGGCGCCATGCATGCCATCACCATCGACGGAGAACGCCTGCGCTGGCGGGAGATCAGCGGGCCGGGTCCGCTGGAGAGTGGCCAGGTGCGGATCCGCGTGGCCTGGGCCGGCGTCAACCGCGCCGACCTGATGCAGCGCGCCGGGCACTACCCGCCGCCCCCCGGGGCAAGCGGGACCCTCGGGCTCGAGGTCAGCGGCACCGTGACCGAGACCGGCCCCGGCGTCGAGCGCCTGCGCGCGGGCGACAAGGTCTGCGCCCTGCTCGCCGGGGGCGGCTACGCCGAGGAGGTGGTGGTGGATGCCCGCCAGGTGCTGCCCTTGCCCGAGGGCTTCGGCCTGCAACGGGCCGCGGCACTGCCCGAGGTCTACGCCACCGCCTGGCTCAACCTGTTCCGGGAAGGCGCCCTGGCGGCGGGGGAGCGGGTCCTGCTGCACGCCGGCGCCAGCGGCGTGGGCACCGCCGCCATCCAGCTGTGCCGGGCCTTCGGGCACCCCTGCTTCGTCACCGTGGGCAGCGAGGCGAAGCTCGACGCCTGTCGTGCCCTGGGTGCCGAGGCAGGCTGGAACCGCCACGACGGCAGCTTCGTCGAGGCGGTGAAGGCCTGGGGCGGCGCCGACATGATCCTCGACCCGGTGGGCGCGAGCTATCTCGCCGACAACCAGCAGGTGCTCAATGCCGGCGGACGCCTGGTGCTGATCGGGCTGATGGGCGGGCGCCGTGCCGAGCTGGACCTGGGACGGATGCTGATGAAGCGCCAGCGGCTGATCGGCTCGACCCTGCGCGCCAAGTCGCCGGCGGCCAAGGGCGCCATCCTCGATGCCCTGCTGGCCCATGTCTGGCCCAGGCTCGCGAGCGGCGAGCTCGAGCCGCTGATCGACCGCACCTGGCCGATCACCGAGGCCGAGGCGGCCCACGAGCACGTCAGGCGCGATGCCAATATCGGCAAGGTTCTGCTGTCGGTCAGCGGCGAGGACTGAGTCAGGCGTCGCCGGCGAGTTCGCGGGTACGCTGGTAAGTGAGCTGCAGCAGACGGGCGTCGTCGCCGGCCCGGTGACGGTGGATACCCAGCTCGCGCACCAGCGCTTCCTTGGTGGCCGTCCACAGCGCCAGCTGCCCCTCGCTGAGCAGCATGCGCAGCGCCTCGAGGCGGAACGCCGGCAGCAGGCCGGCATGGTGGAAGAGCAGGGATAGCCAGGTGTTGTCATAACCCCAGCTGTCGCTGTAGGCGATGCCCAGGTCGGACAGCTCATCATTGAGCCAGCGCGCCACCTGGCGCACCGGATACCCCTCGCGGGCCAGGCGGCCACGACTGATCCCGTGCAGTAGTTCCGCCGTGGGATCCCAGTGGATCCACTCGGGAAGCGGCTGCACGAGGAAGGCGCAGGTGCTGCCGTCGGGCCGGGCCAGGCCGACCTCGATGGGGTAGCTGCCACGCCCGAATCCGGACGCTTCGATATCCAGCAGTGTCGGTAGCGTCACGGGAAGGCGGGTCCTCGATGATGGGTCACCAGGTCGGGGGCAAGGCCGGGACATGTTTCCGGCCTCAGGTTGACCTAGTGTCGCGTCTCGGCTTCGCCACTGTCCAGTTGGTCGGCGAACCCGGCCTGGCGATCGGCCAGCCGCTGCCAGTACTCGGCGCGCTCGGCGTCCATCGGCAGACCGAGCTCGCCCCGGCGGTAGGCCCTGGCCAGGCGGTCGGCGGCCAGGGGATGACCGGCCTCGCCGGCACGGGCGTACCAGGTCACGGCGTGATCATCGCGGCGCGGATAGAGGGCGCAGCCATGCTCGTGGATCTGCCCGGCCCGGTACTGGGCACGGGCATCCCCGGCATGGGCCGCCTCGAGCACATAGCGGGCACCGCGTGCCTTGTCCTGGGGGCTGACGCCGCGATGGAAGAGCATGTGCCCGTAGAGCGACAGCGCCGCCGGGTGACCGGCATCGGCGCAGCGCTGGAAGAGGTGCATGGTCAACTTCTGGGTGCGCGGCGAACGAGGCAGCCAGCGAGTATGGAACAGCTGCTCCGCCAGACGATACTCGAGCCGAGTGAACAGTGATGATGCCTGAGGCATGGCAAGCAACCCTGGTCCTGTGGTGCCGAAGACGACCTCGCCCACTACCCTGTGTGCGGCGTCATTCGCATACTGTGACAGCAGCCCTGCGGACTCCGCCGGGGCAACGGGGCCGCAAGCATACGCTCGCCCCGGCGGCGACTCAACCCCCCCACATTTGCCGCCCTGGTCGACCTGCCGCTACCATGCCGACTCCAGACCTGACGTTTCCAGGACACCAGAGCCTTGCAAGGGGAGTGACGGATGCAGACGCGACCGCTTGGCAACACCGGCATCGAGGTCAGCCGACTCTGCCTGGGCACCATGACCTTCGGCGAGCAGAACAGCGAGGCCGATGCCCACGAACAGCTCGACCGTGCCGTGGCCTTCGGCATCAACTTCATCGACACCGCCGAGATGTACCCGGTGCCGCCGAAGGCGGAGACCCAGGGGCGCACGGAAGCCTATATCGGCAGCTGGCTGAAGCACCGCAGCTCCCGCGACGACGTGATCATCGCCACCAAGGCCGCCGGCCCCGGCCTGGAGCATGTGCGCGGCGGGCCGCGCCTGACCCGCGAGCACCTCAGGCAGGCCATCGACGACAGCCTCTCCCGACTGCAGACCGACTACGTCGACCTCTACCAGCTGCACTGGCCGGATCGTCACACCAACTTCTTCGGCCGGCTCGGCTACGAGCATGACGAGGAGGAGGACAGCACGCCGCTCGAGGAGACGCTCGCGGCGCTCAAGGAGCTGGTGGACGCCGGCAAGGTCCGCGCCATCGGGCTGTCCAACGACACGCCCTGGGGGGTCATGCGCGTCCTGCACCTCGCCGAGACTCTCGGCCTGCCGCGGGTGGCCTCCATCCAGAACCCCTACAACCTGCTCAACCGCACCTTCGAGGTAGGGCTCGCCGAGATCGCCCATCGCGAGAACGTGGGGCTGCTGGCCTACTCGCCACTGGCCTTCGGCATGCTCTCGGGCAAGTACCTCGACGGCGCCCGCCCGGTAGGTGCCCGCCTCACCCTGTTCGAGCGCTTCCAGCGCTACACCAACCCGCTGGCCGAGGAGGCGACACGGGCCTACGTGCAGATCGCCCGTGACCATGACCTCGATCCGGCGCAGATGGCCCTGGCCTTCGTCAATTCCCGCAGCTTCCTGACCAGCAACATCATCGGCGCCACCACCATGGAGCAACTCGAGGACGACCTGGCGAGCGAGTCGCTCCGGCTCGAGCAGAGCGTGCTCGACGCCATCGAGGAGGTGCACCGGCGACTCCCCAACCCCGCTCCCTGAGCCCCTCCCGACAGGGCAGTGGGCTATCGAGGCGATAGCCCACTGCGAGTGGGCGGCTTGGTATACTCGGGGTATCGCCGTCAGGCCCATCTACCAGGTACAGGAGCGCCCCATGCTGAGCGTGATCTCGCCCGCCAAGTCGCTGGACTTCGAGACGCCGGCCACCACGGCCCGGCATTCCCAGCCGGACTTCCTCGATCGCAGCCGTGAACTGATCGAGATCCTGCGCGACTACTCGCCACAGCGGCTCAGCGAGCTCATGGGCATCAGCGACAAGCTGGCCGGCCTCAATGCCGCCCGGTTCGCCGAGTGGCACACGCCCTTCACCCCGGACAACGCCAAGCCTGCGGCCCAGGCCTTCAAGGGTGACGTCTACGTGGGGCTGGAAGCCGATACCTTCGGCGACGACGACAACGCCTTCGCCCAGGACCACCTGCGCATCCTCTCCGGCCTCTACGGCCTGCTGCGCCCGCTGGACCTGATCCAGCCCTACCGCCTGGAGATGGGCACCCGGCTCGACAACCCCGCCGGGCGCGACCTCTACGCCTTCTGGAGGGAGACCCTGACCGCGGAGCTGGACAGGGCCGTGGCCGCCAGCGGCAGCCCGGTGCTGGTCAACCTCGCCTCCAACGAGTACTTCAAGGCGATCGACCCCAAACGGCTCTCGGCCCGGGTCATCACCCCGGTGTTCAAGGACGAGAAGAACGGCAAGTTCAAGATCATCAGCTTCTATGCCAAGAAGGCACGCGGCCTGATGGCCGCCTGGATGATCCGCCAACGGCTGGACGACCCCGACGGTCTCAAGGCGTTCGACGTGGCCGGCTATCGTTTCAACGATGCCATGTCACAAGGCGATACCCTGGTCTTCACCCGCGAGGAAGGCGCGGCCTGAACGAGATTCAGAAGCACAGGGGCCGGGCGGAGCGGCCCTTGAGGAAGCGGCGATGGGCCTGCTTGAAGCGTTCGTCGTCGCAGCGGTGCAGCCACTCGTAGGCCACCATGTCGGCGCTCACCGCCACGGCACCGGCCTGGACCATGCGCTCCCGGGCCAATCGCGCCTCGGCGGCCCGCCGACTCACCGTGGCCTCCACCAGCCAGTAGACCTCATAGCCTGCCTCCAGCAGGCCGAGGCCAGTCTGCATCACGCAGATATGGGCCTCGGTGCCGCACAGCACCACCTGCCGCTTCCCGCTCTCGGCCAGCGCCGCGGCAAATTCCGGTTCCTCATGGGCGCCGAAGTGGACCTTCTGCCACAGGCGATGGCCCGGGAGCGCCGCCAACAACCGTGGCTCACTGCCGCCCACCCCTTGCGGATACTGCTCGGTGACCCACACCGGCACGTCCAGTGACTCGGCCAGCCCGCCCAGCCAGGCGGCTTCCGTCACCGCCTGGTCGCCATTCTCGATCACCGGCAGCAGTCCGGCCTGCAGGTCGACGATCAGCATCAGGCTCTTTTCGCGTGTCAGGCGCATCGGCGTTCTCCGGGTCTTTATTGTCGTGAGTGACCAGCATAGCCGCTAGAATGACTCGACCTGAAGCTTACCCTGCTGCACATCCCTGAATGGAGATCTCTGAATGCGCCATCTTCTCATCATGCTGGTGGTCGGTGTGCTGGGCTTCGGCCTCGCCGTGGATCATGCCGACGCCCGCCGCCTCGGTGGCGGCAAGAGTTTCGGTACCCAGTCCCGTACCGTGGAGCGCCCTGCCGCCGCCACCAACCAGGCGGCACCCGCGCGCCAGGGCCAGGCGGCCGGCTCGCGCATGCCCGGCATGCTGGGTGGCCTGCTCGCCGGCGGCCTGCTCGCGGCGTTGTTCTTCGGTGGTGCCTTCGACGAGCTGCGCCTGATGGATATCCTGCTGGTCGCCGGCGTGGCCTTCCTGCTGTTTCGCCTGCTGGCGCGCCGTCGCCCCGCCATGGCCGCGGGGCAGCCCGACCAGCCGGCAACCCGCGTGCAATCTCCGGCCTTCCAGGCCGAGACCGCCTCAGCGGGCGGCGGCGCGGCCTTCGCCGGCGAGCCCGAATGGTTCGACCGCGAGCGCTTCCTGGGCGGCGCCAAGGAGCACTTCATGACCCTGCAGCGCGCCTGGGACAACAATGATTTCGCCGGCATCCAGGAGTACGTGACGCCGGAGCTCTACAACCTGTTGCGTGAAGAGCGCGCCGGGCATCCGGCCAACAACCGCACCGAGGTCGTGCGCCTGTTCGCCGAGCTGGGCGACGTGCGCGAGGAGGGACAGCGGGCCGAGGCCACGGTGATCTTCCACGGCATTCTCGACGAGAACGGGGAGCACAACGAATTCAACGAGACCTGGCACCTGGTCCGCGAGATGCGCGACGGCGCCCCCTGGTACGTGCAGGGCATCGAGCAGAACGGTTGAACGATCGCCGCCCCTGAACGGCAGGAGGCCGGGCAATCGCCCGGCCTCCTGCATTTCTGCCGCCCTGTGGTCAGTTCTCTTCGGCGGAGTCCTGGATCTCGTCGCCCATCTCCTCGATGCCCTCGCCGGCATCCTCCATCGCCTCGTCGATATTCTGACCGGCTTCCTCGGCCGGGCCCGGATCATCCTCGCACGCCACCAGCCCGCCGGCCATCATGGCAATCAGCATTGCCAGGCCAAGTCTCTTGAGCATATCGGTCTTCATGGTTGTCTCCTCCTGAGAGCTCTCTATCCACCAAGTCGTTACATTTGGCCCTTGAAAACCCTAGTCGAATTGACGTCCCATGACCACTACGCCCTGCAACCCTCTGTAAGCGGCACACGACCATCCCGAAACTCGCCGACCGGAAACGAAAAAACCCCGAACACGGATGTGCTCGGGGTTTTCTCTGAAGAAGTGCCTGACGCCTCTTCTCCCACTGCGTGGGCTTGAGCCAGGGCTCGGGGCGCCGCTTCGCGGCTTTGCATCCCTCGCCCGTTCGCGCCTGACAAGGCAATGCCTTGTCCGGGCGGCGCTCACCCTACTCTCGCATGGGGGTGAGACCGCCCGGCCCTTCGCGGCACCGCCGCGAGGGCGGTCGAACGCCCCGAGCCGGCGAGGGGCCGGTCCGCGGTAAGCGTTCGGGCATCACCGCTTGTCAGTGATCAGGCGTTGTGCTGCCAGTTGTGGGGCAGGAGTTCGTGGATTTGGCTGGCCTTGTGTGTCGGCAGCCGTTCCAGCACGTTCTTCAGGTAGGCGT